>CAYMFF010000056.1:0-20250 GCA_964389575.1 uncultured Chitinophagaceae bacterium | reverse complement strand
GATGGAAGGTATGGATACTCGTGCAGGTGCTCAAATTATTAAATCTAAAGTTCCATTATCTGAAATGTTTGGTTACGTAACGCAGTTGCGTTCATTATCTTCTGGTCGTGCGAGTAACGTAATGGAATTTAGCCACTACGCTCCTGCTCCGAACAATATTTCGGAAGAAGTCATTGCGAAGTCTGGTAAAAAATCAATCGAAGAAGACGCATAGTTTTCTTTTACAAACATAATTTAGGTCATTCACCAATGTGAATGACCTTTTTTTATTCTATTCAATCTGTAGTTGTAATTTTATATTACATTGAAAGCACTTGGGCTTAATATAATTATTGGAATACAAGAGTTGATTTCCAATCCGCTCCGCACCTTTTTATCCATTTTGGGAGTGTCTATTGGTGTTTTCTGCATTGTTAGTGTGAGCACCGTTTTTGATAGTATGGAAGCTAATATTCAAAACAATATGGCTTCATTAGGCAATAACGTTTTGTACGTAGGAAAATTTGCATGGATGCCCGAAGATGGCGATGATGGCTACGCATGGTGGCGCTATAAAGCGCGACCGGTTGTCAATAAAAAGGAACTAGCCATTATTCAAAAAGAGGCTCGATTGGCTAGTTATTCTGCGCTCACCTATTCTACTAATGAGCCGATGCGATTCATGAGTAATACTATAGATGACGTTAGAGCCTATGCGGTGACTTATGACTTTAATAAACTACAACCGATTGATTTGAATCAAGGACGCTACTTTTCTCCCAGTGAAATGAAAAGTGGATTTTCGAATGGGGTTGTGTTAGGTTTTGATTTGGTCGAAAGCTTGTTTGGCAATATTAATCCGATTGACAAAGAGGTTAAACTGGGCAACAGAATATATAGGGTGCTAGGTATCATAAAAAAAACGGGACAAATGACTACGGGCTTTAAATTTGATAAAGGGGCAATTATATCCTACAATTACTTTGTTGGCTTCACCAAAATAGATGAGAAAACTAATAATGGTTTTGCTGATCCCATGCTTATGATAAAATCTAGGGATCGAAAAAAATTCCAAGATATGAAATATGAAATAGAAGGTATTTTAAGAAAATTTAGAAGTTTGAAGGCTACTGAAGAAAATAATTTTTCATTCAATCAGCTTGATGGCATTCAAGACAAGGTAGCCGAAATTTTTACCTTAGTCAGAGGAATTGGTTGGATTATAGGTGGCTTTTCATTAATCGTGGGCATATTTAGTGTCGCGAATATCATGTTTGTAAGTGTTAAAGAGCGCACCAATATTATTGGTATTAAAAAAGCCATAGGTGCTACAAATTCGGCCGTGCTGAATGAGTTTTTAATCGAAGCCGTAATTCTTTGTTTGCTAGGTGGCCTTGTTGGGATGTTATTTACACTTATTCTGACTCAGATTCTGAGTAGTTTTTTTGACTTCCCAATTTTTCTAAATGGACAAAATGTTTTTATTGGAATTTTACTTAGCATAATTGTAGGAGTAGTTTCTGGCTTAATTCCAGCTTTTCGTGCATCAAAACTTAATCCCGTGACTGCTATCCGATCCTAAGGAATCAGCAATTTATGCGTTTCATAATATTGGTTAGCCCCTACTTTCAGAATGTAAATTCCTGAGGAAAAATTATTGAGCGACTTTCTCATTTTTTCATAAGCAGCAAACTGCATGGTCCGCAATAGTTTGCCATCAATAGAATATATTTCAAGCGTGCGTTCGGATTCTATTTTGCCTTCAATTAGTAATTCGTTGGATAAATTATTTCGCACTGAAAATTGATCGACTTTTTTAATATCCTCTATATCCGTCGTAAGACTTGTTGAAAAATTAGCCAATACTGGCAAATGATCTGAGGTAGTTGATTTAAAAGAAGGAATCGCCCAATCAGCTTCTCTTAGGATAATAGCAGAATTAGGAATATATGCTCCAAGGGCGCGTTGTGAAACAGCATAATTATCTATAAGGCTAGCTGTTGATCCAAGGTAGGTAGTTTCTCCAGGGAAAGCAGAAGGCAAGGTTATTCCAGTAAAACCATTTGTAAGCATATAACTATACGGACTCAACGAAAAACCCGTGCTAATTGCACCTTCCAATAAATCATTAAAATCACCCAGAACCACAATTTTACTATTCGGCAAGGTAGAATTTAATTCATCTGTCATTTTCAAAGCGCCACCGGCTCTTCTATTATGTTCAGTACTTCCTGAGAAGGCCTTTCCATGAATATTATAAAAATGAAATGTTTCTCCTGTAGAAATTACTTTTAGTTTCAAACCATAAGGCCAACGACCTGAAGCGAAATAATAATAAGGTGATGAAGAGCCCAATTGAGATGGATACGTATTACTAAGCAAGCCACTATCACCGAAAAATTGTAACTTTTGAGCGTTATAAATATAGGCTTGCTTTTGCGCTGTTTGATAAGCCACTGTGCTCGAGCTTTGAATTTGAGAACTATACGGAGCCATTACATATGCATACTGTGGTCCCATATCCCAAACTACTTGTTTTAATTGTTCCACACTTACTATTTCCTGCAGCGCAATAACATCAGCTTCTAATTCTTTAAGTATAGTCGTTACATTAGTTCTAGATAAATTAGTATCACAATTGCAATAATTAGGCAATCCAAACCACTTAATATTCCAAGTACAAGTTGAAATAGATTGATTTACATTGATTGAATTACCTATCAAATAAATTCGTTCACTCAAAGGATTCACACCATCATAAAAAGATAAATCTCCTCTGAATGTTTGGTCGTTTTGATTTGGTAAGGTTCGTATGTAAATAGGAAATGTTGTGCCACTTAAACTTTGCGGAACTGTAAGCGAATCAGAAAAAGACAAACCAGCTATCGAAACTTGAAAAGGAAAAGGAACGACCAGTTTCATCCCGTTGGAAAAACCCGTAAAATTTATATCTACTGTATCAATGGCAGAAGCTACTCCAGTTTGCGTACTAGCAATTTTGACAAAATTTTTCTGGACAGAAACGGCTTGTCCGAACGAATTATTCGTAAAACAAAAAAGAAGAAATATAAATACGGTGCTCCGAATCGTCACCCTGTAAAGTTAAAGAATTATGGATAGCTGAGGACACATTCACTCAGTAATTACTTATCCGTGAATACAGAATTTGGCAATTTAGTGTTCACTTTATAATTACTGATAATCATGTAAATCTCACCAGTTCTCTTTTTAGCGACCTCTTTCTTTTTGGATTTTTTCTTCACATCCATTGCCAGCATTTTGGGCACCTTAAATTTTTTCATTTCTATCTGAATCAAAATTTTATCCGGTAATGCCTGCTTTGCGTATTTGCCATAAAAATTTTGCGTTCGAATCGTTCCGTTTTCCTTAGTAGTTATTTCGCTGAGATATATCAACGGATCATTCACGCGAATCCAAAACTTACCAATGATAAGCTCTAAATTTGGATCCAGCGGTATCACGTTCACCACAGCGCACTTTTGTCCTTGAACCGTTTCATAACCAGTTATCACTGAAGTATATGACTTGGTATTGGCTAACAGTTTGGGAATATCTTTCATTGGATTATCTCTAGGAACAAAAAAGATTCCTTTCGCTCTGATTCTAAGTTTATTTGGTTTCTTATAATAAACCTTTCCTCCTAAGGTGTTAATCTTAATCCCCGGAAGAGCAAACTTCATGAGCACATTCGCTTTATAATCATTGACACTCGCAAATTTTTTATTCACTGCATTAATAAGCGATTTTGCTTCTTGACCATAAACCGTGGCGCTAACTAAAAACACAAAAAGTAAGGCTGTAATATTTTTCATCATGAGTTAATATCTTTTCTATTAAAAATATAAATGGAAGAACCTAAAAGCAAAACGATATGCGCTAATAGAATAATGCAAGATTGTATAATTTCTGCCTTTGGCACGGGATCTTCAAACATATCTTTCCAACTAATCATGTGCGTAGTAAAAAGAAACGGTTGAATAACATTAAAACTGGGCATATCGAACATTCCAATAATTGTAAAAATGATAACAATCGCCATAGTACTTACTATCGGTGTGATCGAATTATCAAGTATCGTAGAAAGAAAGTGAGCCAAAGTTGCCACAACAGAAAGTGATAAGAAAGCAATTATAAAGGCTCCAACAAAACGCCAATTCATATCATCGGCTTGAATTACCGTAAGTCCTTCTGAGTTTACGTGGATTAAATCATCTGCTCCAAAAATTCCTCTTGAAACAAACAAAGCCAATACTCCTAAAAAAAGCAATAAAAGGAAGGTGTAAAAAATACCAGCAATCCATTTTGCCACCAATATTTTAGTTCGACTCGCAGGTCGAGTAAGCAAAAATCGAATCGTACCCGTCGTAATTTCCCCTGATACTAAATCACCTGTAACCAAAGCCACTAATAACGGCATTTGAATAATCAATGTTTGTAGCAACACAAAACAAATCAAATTCCCATTCAATACCTGCCCTTCAATAGATAAAGTATTTTCCAATTGTCCTGTAACCAAAGACAAAATCTCGCGACCATCATTTAAAAAGGCAGCTTGCAAAATCAAGCAGATAAATGCCACTACACCAAAACCAATAAAAGAACGTGGCTTTCTTATTGTTTTGACTAATTCATTTTTTAAAATAGCTATAAACTCTTTCATTATTTACCTTGTGTTATTCGTAAAAAATAATCCTCTAGTCGTTTTCTATAATTACTGGCAATTAAATGAACATTGTTCTCAATTAAATGAGCATTTAACTTTGGGATTTCTTCCATGGGCAAATTCAACCGAAAATGATTTCCTTTTTCCTCACGAATCAATTCTCTCCAATTACTTTCTTCTAATATTTTTTTACACTGGGCTGGATTGCTTACTTCTATATCAACTAACAAATCTTCATCTGACAACAAATCAGAAACTGACCCTTGCGCCACAGCTTGACCATTATTGATAACCACCAAACTGTCGCAAAGTGCTTCCACTTCACTTAGTATATGAGAAGAAAAAAGAACGGTTTTTCCTTCCTCTTTATTCAATTTTAGTAATAACTCTCTGAGTTCTATAATTCCTTTAGGATCCAACCCAGTATTAGGTTCGTCCAGAATAATCAAATCTGGATTATGCAACAAGGCCTGCGCCAATCCTAAACGCTGTTTCATACCGTGTGAATATGTTTTTACTTTATCCTTCTCTCGCCCACTAAGTCCAACTAATTCATACAACTTATCATAATCTTCTTTTGAATATTGGATTCCATTGGCCCGAGCAAAAAGTGTTAGATTGTCGTGTGCACTTAAATATTTATAGAAATCGGGCTTCTCAATTATACAGCCAATACGACTCATAATTTCGCTTCGATTCTTTTTTAGTGGCTTGCCGAAAAAATTCACATCTCCTTGACTAGGCGAAATCAATGCTAACATCATCCGTAAGGTCGTACTTTTTCCACTTCCGTTGGGTCCTAAAAAACCGAATATGTGTCCTTCTGGAACAGTGAAACTTAAATTATCTACGGCAACGAAATTGCCGAATTTTTTTGTCACGCTTTTGACTTCAATCGCATTTGACATAATCTACTTTGAAATACAAAGTAAATACTGAAACACGAATTATTATCCTAAAATCACATATAAATCTGTTAAATAAATTATTAAAAAAATGATACTACATTTACGGTCACAAAATTGATAATGGGCAAACTAACATTAGTAATACACGGAGGTGCTGGAACGATTTTAAAACAAAATCATACGGACGAATTAGAACAATCTTACACAGCAGGATTAAACGATGCTTTGAACGATGGATATTCTGTTTTAGAAGAAGGCAAAAGCTCTATTGAAGCCATAGAAGCAGCCATAAAATCTATGGAGAATAATGTTCTTTTTAATGCAGGCAGAGGTGCTGTTTTTACAAAAAAAGGGTTGAATGAAATGGACGCGGCTATAATGGAAGGTAAATATTTGGAGGCTGGAGCTGTAACGGGTGTGCGTAATATTAAAAACCCTATCAGCTTAGCCAGAAAAGTAATGGAAAAAAGTGGTCATGTAATGCTCAGTGGCAACGGTGCTAAAGATTTTGCTTTACAAGAAGGCGTAGAACAAGCCACCGATGATTACTTCTTCTCAAAATATAGATACGATCAATGGGTAGAAATAAGAGATACTGATTTTTATCAATTAGATCATAAAGAAGATAATTTAAAGCATTACGATAAAAAATTTGGCACGGTTGGTGCCGTTGCCGTAGACAAAGACGGAAATATTGCGGCAGCAACTTCTACGGGTGGCATGACCAACAAACGATTCGGTCGAATTGGTGATTCTCCTATTTTTGGAGCAGGAACTTATGCTAATAATAATACGTGTGCTATTTCCTGCACAGGACACGGTGAATTTTTTATCCGAGCCAATGTAGCCTATGACATTAGTTGCCTTATGGAGTATAAAGGATTATCCTTAAACGAAGCTTGTAATGAAGTTATCCATCATAAGCTCAAAGACTTTGGCGGTGAAGGTGGCTTAATTGCAGTTGATGCAGCTGGAAACCATGAAATGTGTTTTAATAGTAAAGGAATGTATCGTGCCTTTAAAAATAGCAATGACGAGAGCGGTGTGGCTATGTTCGGCAATTAAAGCACAAAATTATTTCGTATCTTAGTGCAGTATATGAAAAAAATTCTACTCGCTTTTGTCGCGCTAATACCAGTATTTTGTAATGCCCAGCTGACCAACAGTTCATTCATGAATCAAGGTCTACAACGTGATTATTCACTTTACGTTCCGGCGAGCTATAATGGAAGCACTGCGGTTCCTCTAATTCTTAATTTTCATGGTTTTGGCGGTAACGGCTTGCAACAATATGCTAGTTCGGGTTTTAAATCTGTGGCCGATACAGCGGGCTTCATATTTGTCTCACCGACTGGAACACCACTTGCCCCTGTTGGCTTAAATCACTGGAATGTTGGTGGCTGGACGGCTACAAGCACCATAGACGATGTAAATTTCGCATCAGCTTTAATTGACACACTGCTTGCTAATTATAATATTGATCCAACTCGTATTTATGCTACAGGATTATCGAATGGTGGTTTTTTTAGTCATCGACTTGCTTGCCAACTTGGAAATCGAATTGCAGCCATTGCCTCTGTTGCTGGAACATTCACACCCCAAATGCAATCAGGTTGTAATCCGGTAGATCCAACACCCGTTCTACAAATTCATGGAACAACAGATGGCGTTGTACCTTATGATGGGACCACTGGAAATGGTGGAATGATTAGTGTAGATACTATTCTTGATTATTGGGTAACTCATAATAACTGTAGTACTACGCCTACCATTACTCCAGTGCCCGATATCAATACAGCCGATGGAAGCACCGTTGAACATATTGTTTATGCCAATGGTGCTAACAATGTTAGTGTTGAACTATTTAAGATAACAAATGGAGGTCACGACTGGCCAGGCACGAATGGCAATATGGATATTAACTCCGCGGTTGAAATATGGAAATTCTTTTCTCAATATTCAAATTACCCCTTAAGCACTAGCCAAATTAATAATGTTCAAGAGGTGGCCGTATTCCCAAACCCTTTTACTGAAAGCATACGTTTTAAATCAACATCAAAAATTGAATCGATTTATATCTTTGACCAAACGGGTCGAACAATTTATTCTGACCGCAACCGGTCTGGTTTGAAAGAAATATCATTACCGTATATCAAAAGAGGCATTTACTTTTATACTCTTAAAACAAAGGACGGCTTATCACATGGTAAAGTGATAAAGAATTAATTAATTTATCTCGCTTTCCGTTAACTTTACAGCATGCAAAAAACACTACTAGCAATCATTTGCTTAATCAGCTTTTCCTTTATTTCTAATAATGCTCAAGCACACTGCGAGGTTCCTTGTGGAATCTATGGAGACTCTGTGAGAGTAAAATTAATTTATGAGCATATCGCTACTATAGAAAAGGCTATGAATAATATTGATAAAGAATCAAAAAATGCAAAGCCTAACTATAATCAATTGGTACGCTGGGTAAATAATAAAGAAATTCATGCTGAAAAAATACAGCAAATTGTGAGTCAGTATTTCTTGCACCAGCGTGTAAAGCCCGTTAGTCGTCAGGATGGACATGCTTATTCGCATTATGTTCAGAAACTAGAATTACTGCATAGAATTTCGGTATTGTCAATGAAAACGAAGCAAAGCACAGATCAAAAAAATATCACTATGCTTCGAGCCACGGTAGCTCAGTTCGAGAAGGCTTATTTCACGCACAGTCATTAAACGACTACTTTCACTAAATTCTAACGACTTATTACTTGCTACAAGCTAGTAAGTACTATTTTCGTAAGCCGTGAATTTCCTTTTCCCATTATTTCTAATAGCAGGTATTTTACTGGCCATTCCAGTTATTATTCACTTGTTTAATTTTAGGAAATTTCAAAAAGTATTGTTCCCGGATATTCGCTTCCTAAAAGAAATTAAAGAACAAACGAACAAACATTCTAAATTAAAAAGAAGGCTCATTCTTCTCTCACGTTTGTTGGCTGCTGCAGCTTTAATCTTAGCCTTTACACAACCTTATTTTTCTAAAAATGGAGAAAAAATAACGAACCAGTCCAATGCAGTTAGTATTTATATTGATAACTCATTTAGTTTATCCTTAGAAGAAAAAGGTGTCCCTAGATTGGAAATGGGTAAAAATCAAGCTCGTGATTTAATTAATTCATTTGGTGAAACAGATAAATTTCAAGTACTGAGTAACAACTTCTCTTCTACAGAAAACAGATTCTATACTAAGAAAGAAGCGCTCATAGAACTTTCGCGAATCGCTATTTCTTCTAAGCGAAGAAGCACTTCGGCCATTTTAGAAAAACAAAAAAAACTATTACAAACTCAAAGTGATTCTAAACCTTTGATTGCCTTTATTTCTGATTTTCAGAAAACGGGCTTTGATGTAAACACTAAAATTAGCGATACGATTCCCAAGTACTTCATTCCCATTAGTCAAGAATCTGTTGAAAATATAAGTATTGATTCAGCCGATTTAGTAGGTGGAAATATCCGTTTGCAAGAAAGTAATGAAATCCAAGTCAAACTGACAAATTATAGCAATTCAAAAAAAGAAACTGCCTTAACCTTATCGGTGAATGATCAGATTAAAGCCGTTGTAAATGCAACTATACCTGAGAATGCCAGTAAAACTGAAAGTATTTCATTTACTCCTTCTCAGGCTGGAACGCAGAAAATCAAATTATTTGTGAATGATCACCCAATCACTTTTGATGACACATTTTATGTGGCGGCTAAAGTGGTTTCGAATTATTCGGTATTAATATTGAATCAACAAAATGCCAATGCATTTTTAAGCACTGTATTCCGACCGACCCCACTTTTCAAAGCAGAAAATAATAATATTAATAGTTTCAATGCTAGCCGTCTTTCAAACTACAGTTTAGTGATTTTAAACGCGGTTAATAATATTCCCGCCAATTTATCGACTAAACTAACAGACTTTGCACGTAACGGTGGCAATATTTTAGTCTTTGCACCTATTGGAAACCCCAGTGGTATCAATTCTTTTTTAAGAAAAACGGTTGGAACTTCATTTGGCCAGTTTAATAAAGAAAAACTATTCGTAAGTTCTTTTAATAAAAGCCACCCCGTTTTTAGCGGACTATTCGAAAAAATCCCAGAAAATGTAGATTTACCGATTGCCTACGAATATTATAATATTAAGTCTGGCGGCATGAGTGGCGTACAAAAGCTATTTACCTTTTCTAATGGTGATGGATTTTTAAATTCGTATCGTCTGGGAAGCGGAAAAGTATTTGTTTGCGCATCTTCGGCTAGCAAACAAGCTTCCACCTTTCCAAATTCATATTGGTTTTTACCATTGATGTATAAAATGGCATTATCTCAACAAAAGAATGCAGTGCAATCCGTAATCTTAGGGAATAAAGCGCAGCTCGCAATTGCCCGAAGCAAACAAACTGCCAAAGACGACGTTTATCATATTACCAATGGCCAGCAAGATATCATTCCTGCACAACGTGCTGTAGGAAATCAAAACATTCTAAGACTCAACAAAAATGTGGAGCAAGGGGGCATTTATCAAGCCTATTTGCCTGGCAGCAAAGATTCTCTGGCTATTGGTATTAACTATAATCGTGGTGAAAGCAAAATGCGTTTTTGGGATGTCGCAGAGCTAAAAAAGAAAACTAAAATACAAAATGCGAATTGGTTAAGTCCCAATCAGCAAGCTGGCGCAGAAGTGAATAGCCTAGAAAAAGGCACGCCACTTTGGAAAGTATGTATTATTTTCGCATTGCTCTTCTTACTGGTAGAAATACTTTTAATAAGATTTTTAAAATAGTTGAATGACTATCCTAATAAAACAAGCGACTCTCCTATCTCCCAATAGCAAACATCATCGTAAAAAAAGAGACCTTCTGATTAAGAATGGTATTATCGAAAAAATTGCCACCAGCATTAATGCGAAAGCTTCAAAGACGATTAATGTCAAAGGGCTTTACGTCAGCGATGGCTGGAAAGATATTTTTGCAGATTTCTGCGACCCTGGCTTTGAACACAAGGAAGACATTCAGTCAGGCATCCAATTAGCAAAAGCAGGTGGCTACACAGGTGTTTGTTTGATTCCCAATACAAATCCAACGATTAACAGTAAGTCTCAAGTAGACTATGTGAAAAACCAATGTAAAAAAAGCGGTATCAACTTGCTTCCTATTGGAGCTGTATCAAATAATATAGAAGGCGAACAATTAGCCGAGATGTATGATATGAATAAAGCAGGTGCTCTACTTTTTAGCGATGGCAAAAAAAGCATACAATCTGCCGGACTTTTACTTAAGGCACTTCAATATCTAAAAACAATTGGTGGCACTTTAATTCAGATACCAGATACAAAAAGTATAAGCAATCACGGATTGATGAATGAAGGTAACGAAAGTACTGCTTTAGGAATGCCGGGAATTCCAGCTATTGCGGAGCATTTGCAAATCCAGCGAGATATTACCCTTTGCGAATACGCCGAAAGTAAGATTCACTTTACAGGTGTAAGTACCAAAAAGTCAGTAGAACTAATTGTATCAGCTAAAAAAAGAGGCGTCAATGTGAGTTGCTCAGTAGCACCTTATCATTTATTATACACCGACGGTGATTTACAGACGTATGATGCTAACTTAAAAATATTCCCTCCTTTGCGAACAAGCAATGAACGCAAATACTTAATTAAGGCACTGAAAGAAGGAAAAATCGACGGAATTGCATCGCATCACACGCCACAAGATGTAGACGCTAAAAAAGTAGAATTTGCTTATGCTAATGAAGGGATGATTAGTCTTCAATACATTCTTCCGATTTTAATAAAAGCAGGCTTCTCAGCCGAAGAAATTGCGCAAGCCACAACGGGTGCATTTAAAAGTGTATCAGGCTTAGATAGCAGTATTGAAGTAAATAAAAAAGCCGATTTGACAATGTTTACTATTGCCGGGAGCACAGACATTTCAAAAGAGAATAATCTTTCCAAATCTGAAAACACACCCTTGCTAAATGAAACCATGAAAGGTCAAATTATCGGAACCATTTTAGGATCAGAAACCAATATCATTTAATTATGAAAGGATATACTCAGATCGGACTTATGACGGGTGGAGTCATTTTCTTTTTTCATTTATTCCTTATGAAATTTAATTTGGGCGCAAGCGGATTGTTAGGATTACAGTACATCATTCTCTTGGTCGGTATTTTTATAAGCATCTATCTATATAACGGTGCTAACAAATTGGTCCTAATTGACTTATTTATGATTGGCATCCGAACGATGAGTAGTGCTATTATTGTTCTGCTGTTGGGAGTTGTAGTATTGTACTTTGTAAATAATGGAAACAAACCGTTCACGCAAGTCTTAATGGAAGTTGTATTTCCTTTTGGAATGTCAGGTGCGCTTTCTAGCTTTGTAAGTGCTATTATTGTAAATAAATTATTGCAAAAAACGTGAACTTAAGTATCGTCATACCGGCTTATAACGAAGCAGAATCCTTGCCTGAACTTTTACAGTGGATTGAGAAGGTAATGCAAACACACAATTATAGCTATGAGGCCATTTTTGTAGATGACGGAAGCCGAGATAATACTTGGGAGGTGATTGAATCGCTATCTGCACAAAATGAAAATGTGCGGGCTATCAAGTTTCAAAGGAACTATGGTAAAAGCCCTGCTTTAAACGAAGCGTTTAAAATAGCACAAGGCAATTATGTCGTAACCATGGATGCTGACTTACAGGACAGTCCAGAAGAAATCCCTGAATTGATTAACGTTCTAGAAGAAGGTAAATATGATTTAGTAAGTGGTTGGAAAAAAGTACGACATGATAATAAGTTCACTAAAAATCTACCGTCCAAACTTTATAATTCAGTAACTGGAAAAATGAGCGGCATTAAACTACACGATATGAATTGTGGTTTAAAAATTTATAAAAAACAAGTTGTAAAAAGCATAGAAGTTTTTGGCGAAATGCACCGCTATATTCCCGTGTTGGCAAAAGCGGCCGGTTTTGATCGCATTGGCGAAAAACCAGTCATTCATCAGAAAAGAAAATACGGAACCAGTAAGTTTGGGATGGAGCGCTTCGTAAATGGATTTTTAGATTTATCTACCATTCTATTTATTACTCGCTACGGTCGCAAGCCCATGCACCTTTTCGGACTTTGGGGTAGCATTATATTCTTTATTGGTTTTTTAATTATTATTTATCTCACAATTTCTAAGCTTGCATGGTCCACAGGTATTGTAAACCGTCCCGCTTTTTATGTTGCCCTTACTACTATGATTCTTGGAACACAGTTTTTCTTAGCTGGCTTCATTGGCGAATTAATAAATCGTCGTAGTCCGGATCGAAATCATTATTTGGTTGAGAAAGTGATTTAATAATGCCAACGATAAACAGATTCACTTTTTATCTTTGGTTGCTCGTAACACTTGTTCTAGGTCCAATATTAATGTATTGTTGGATATATATAATCTCTTCAGACAACCCAACTATGTGGTTAGACGGTGAATTCGTATTATTTATTTTAGGATTTGGATTTTTATTATCGATTCCTACACTACTGATATTATTAATAGTTTCTTATTTTTTGTATAAATCAAAAATTAATTTAATTCAGCAATTCATAATCATCACTACCTTGACAATTTTTGGTATTATCGGCATGTTTGCATTATTAGACTCTAAGGATTTATGGATTGCAGGTTATCTCTATATTTCAGCTACAATAATTTCTGCAATAGTTCTAACTCCCTACTTTATCAAGAATAAAGAGCAAATAATCTAATTGCTTCTTTCTTTTTAACGTCTTAAAAAACTCACATAAAATCTCCTATCCTACATTTGCGCACTTATGAAATTATCCATAAGTATTTTATTGGTATTTTTTAGTTTAGGCGCATTTTCTCAAGGTCAGATCAATGGCACTGTATTGGATAGTCAATCCAATAAAGAAATTCCATTTGCTAATTTTAAAATTCAAAACGTTGAAACCAAAAAGATATTGGGCAACAAGGCTAATCTGTCTGGGCAATTTAAAGTAATCAATGTGCCTTATGGAATGTACACTGCCACAATTAGCAGCGTAGGTTATAAAGTGAAAAAAATATCGAATATTAGAATATCGCAATACAATAAGAAAATAAAGCTAGGCAAAATACAGCTAGTAAAAAACAACAAAAAACTAGGTATAGTTATAATTGAAAATGAAAAAAGCAACATAGAAATAAAAGCTGATAAGAAAGTTTTTAATGTAGAAAAAAATATCAGTGCAGAAGGCGGCACTCTAGAAGATGTTTTACGAAACGTACCCAGTGTTACATTAGGCGCTGATGGTTCGGTATCCTTGAGAGGAAAAAGCAACGTAACTATTTTAGTTGATGGAAAACAAAATCCACTTTTTGCCGATTTAGAAACCGCCTTGCAAAGTATACCTGCTGAAAATATTAAAAGTATTGAGGTTATTACGAATCCCTCTGCAAAATATGAAGCCCAAGGCCTGGGTGGTATTATAAATATCGTAATGAAAGAAGGAAAACGAAAAAAAGGATTGAGCGGCTCCGTTAACCTGGGCGCTAAATACAATTGGCGCGCTAATGCTGGCGTAAATCTAAACTATCGACCCAACGATAAAATTGCCTTCTTTCTTAATGCGAATGGTGGTTTAGGAAATGTTTGGGAAGAAAACGAATATTTGAGAACATCAACAATATCAGACGAATCTTTTGAATCCGACGCATTGAAAACCAGAACACCGAGACGAAGTTTTGCTAGTTTTGGAATTGAATATAACATAGACAAACGAAACAAAATTATTTGGACAAACTCAGCATTCAGAGGAAGCTTTGATGGCAGTGATGACAATGAAATATTTATTAGAGATAATGTTGCAACCTTAACTGAATATTGGTTTAGAAACAATACCTACAATGCCAAACCGTCGAACACAACAACTAACCTAAAGTACCTGCGCAGTTTTAAAAACGAGAGACAGAAACTAAGTATAGAAGGAAATTTTAGCAAGCGATCTTATATTAGAGAAAGCGATTACAGCACGACTATTTTTGATGGCACACAAACTAATAAACTCAGTAATTTCATTCAGCGAAACCCAATAGACGGTGGCAATCTAAACGGCGCATTTCAAATCGATTATGAACACCCTATCAGCAAAAATGGCAAATTAGAAATCGGAGAACGAACCTATATCATGGATTTTTATTCTGAAAATTTTCCGACAATACAATTCGAAAATGAAGCAGAGCAATTTGAAAGCTTGCTAAAAAACGATTTTGATTTTTTACAACAAGTGCATGGTGCTTATGTGAATTATGTTACTAAATATAAAAGTTACGGATTACAAGTTGGCCTTAGAGGCGAATATTTTAATTACAATGGAACAGCTGCACAACTTGGGAGTCAAGTTTTCACCACAGATTATTTAAGCCTTTTTCCCAGTGCTTTTATTACTAAAAAAATAAACGAAGCAACAACAGCTAGTTTAAGCTACTCGCGCAGAGTAAACCGACCTAACTTCTTTCAGTTACTCCCTTACATTCGCGTTAATAGTCCCTTAGATACCAGTATTGGAAACCCAGGACTGCGCCCTGAGTTTATTAACGCTTTTGAATTAGGTTATAATAAAATTTACAACACGAATAGCACATTTTTCATCAGTGCTTACTATCAGCTTACGGATAATATTATTCAACGCTTCAGAAGATTTAATGCCGATGGTTCTACATTTACTCAAACACAGAACTTAGCTAGTGGGAGTACATTTGGTATCGAACTAACCAATCAGCATGTAGTTAGAAAAGGTTGGGATATTACAATTAATGCCAATGGATTTAGAAACATAATTAACGGCAACGCCTCTTCTGACAATCAAGACTTTGAAGGATATGGAGGTTTTGTGAAATTGATTAATAATACCTCAATTGGCAAAAAATGGCAACTCCAAGTTTCGGCTAATTATTATGCCCCTAAGATTATTGTTCAAGGCACCCGCAGAAGCTATGCCTTTATGGATTTAGCGCTGAAGCGTTCATTTCTTGATAAGCAACTCAACCTCACCTTACAAGTAAGCGACGTGTTTAATTCTAATCAAACACTTACTGAGTTTGTATTCGCTGACCAAACCCAAACTACTTTGCGCAATAGACAAACCCAGTTTTTTGGTTTTAACCTTAGTTATCGCTTCCCTAAAAATAGCAAAAGTGGGTATAAAGGGTCAAGAGGTAAGTCTACTACCAAAAAGCGCGATGACAACCTGAAAGATGGAGAAGGTGGCGGCTATTAAACTTGTTGGCGAATTGATAATAGACAATTTATAGTTGCTCAGGTTGAAAGAATAAATTTATTTTTGTTGACTTATGACAATTTCTTCTATAGTAGCTTTCTCGGACAATATGGTCATTGGCATTGACAATGATTTGCCCTGGCGTTTGTCTAATGATTTAAAGTATTTTAAAAAAACAACAACAAATCATACCATTATTATGGGGCGAAAAACCTTTGAGTCTATCGGGAAACCGCTACCCAACCGTGAGAATATTATCATAACTCGTAATAAAGATTATAAAGTAGATGGTGCTAGATGCTTTCATAGTGTTGCGACTGCTATTGAATATTGCGAAGGCAAAGCCAAAGACGAAATTTTCTTTATCGGTGGTGCACAGATTTATAGCGAATGTCTGAAATGGAGCAACAAACTGTATATTACCAAAGTACACACTACGATTGAAAATGGAACAGCGTTCTTTCCAACATTCGAAAAAGCTCATTGGGAATTAGAATCCACTTCAGATAAACAATTGGCTGACGAGAAAAACGAATACAATCACACCTTTGAGATTTATACCAAAAAGTGAGTAAACAACATCAGATCATTTCTTATGTAAAATATTTACTACAGGCCAAAGGTCCGCATGGTACCCACTCGCCATTTATATTTTCATTTATCAATGAGGTATTAAAAGATAAAAGACAGTTTTATGCTTTTGAGGAAATAGAAAACTTACGAAGTGAACTCTTGCAAAATAATACCACAATAGAAATTGAAGATTTTGGCGCTGGCTCATTGCACAATAAAAACAACACCAGAAGAATATCCGAAATTGCTAAAAACGCCGGGCGAAGTAAAAAACATGGTGAACTTTTATTTAGAATTGCCAATTATTTTGAACTCAACAATGTCCTGGAACTAGGCACCTCATTAGGATTAGGAACTAGCTACCTAGCAAAAGCTCGTGAAAAAAGTCAAATTATTACGATTGAGGGTTGCCCTGCTATTCGCGAACAAGCCGTAAAGAATTTTGAGCAAATAGGACTTACCAACATAAATGCTTATTTAGGCAACTTTGATGATATTTTACAAAATGTACTAAGCTCCCACCCAAAGTTTGATTTAATTTTTATTGATGGCAATCACAGAAAAATACCGACCTTAAAATATTTCGAGATACTCAAACAATCCATTCATCAAAACTCACTCATCATATTTGACGATATTCATTGGAGTGCCGAAATGACGGAAGCTTGGAACAAAATAAAAAAAGACCATAAAGTCAAAGTATCAATTGACTTATTTCAATTTGGTTTGGTTTTTTTCATGAAAGAAGTAAAAGAAAAGCAAGATTTCATTCTGAGGTATTAAACCTATTGAGCTTGCACGGTATCGTAAACAAAGACATCTTCATTATCTTTTTTCATATAATAACGTTCACGTGATTGTCGCTCAATTTCTTTGGGATTCGTTTTTAACTCTTCTCGCTTTTTTTCTAGGCGCTCAATTTCTTTTTCTAAAAAAGTAATTTTGGATTCCATCTCGTTCAACTCTTTCTTTTTACCAAAAACAGTAAATAAATTATACTGAGCAAAGAATAATATCCAAGCCAACAGGATGATTATTATAAGATGTAGCTTATACTTTTTTAAGAATTCCAAAATTGAATTTATTTAGTCCCGAATTGAAGCTTTTTACCAAGATAAACGGCCTGCTTACCAAGTTCTTCTTCAATACGAATCAGTTGATTATACTTAGCCATACGATCCGATCGAGAAGCAGAACCTGTTTTGATTTGACCACAATTCAGAGCCACTGCCAAATCAGCAATAGTGGCATCTTCCGTCTCGCCGCTTCTATGACTCATTACCGTAGTATAACCGTTATGCTGCGCCAAGCTTACTGCATCAATCGTCTCACTGAGTGTGCCAATTTGATTCACTTTTACTAGTAATGAATTCGCAATTTTTTTATCAATACCCATTTGCAAACGTTTGGAATTAGTCACGAATAAATCATCCCCTACTAGTTGACATTGATCTCCAATTTCATCAGTAAGCGCTTTCCAACCATTCCAATCATCTTCGTCCAAACCATCTTCTATAGAAGCAATTGGATACTGTTTCACCCAATCTGCCCAGAATTTCACCATTTGGTTGCTACTCATTTTCTTACCCGACGATTTATGAAAAACATACTTCTTGCTTTTTTTATCATAAATCTCGCTGTTCGCGGCATCCATTGCAATCATTATTTGAGATTTTGGTTTGTAACCTGCTTTTGAAATAGACTCTAAAACCGTTTCGATAGCTTCTTCATTGCTTTGAATATTTGGTGCAAAACCTCCTTCATCGCCTACATTGGTAGAGTATCCTTTTTTCTTTAAAACACCTTTCAACGTATGAAAAATTTCTGTGCCCCAACGCAAGCCTTCGCTAAATGATTTGGCGCCAACAGGCATGACCATAAACTCTTGAAAGTCAATTTTATTATCGGCATGTGCTCCCCCATTTAAAATATTCATCATAGGAACCGGCAATGTCTTGGCATGTACACCACCTACATAGCGATAAAGCCCCAATCCACTTTCGTCTGCCGCCGCTTTGGCTACTGCCAAGCTTACCGCTAAAATAGCATTGGCTCCCAGTTTCTTTTTATTAGCCGTGCCATCTAGTTTAATCATAGCGGCATCAATCGCCTGCTGATCACTAACATCCATGCCCACAAGCTCTTTTTCAATCAAGGTGTTTACATTCTTAACCGCTTTTTCCACGCCTTTGCCCAGGTATTTACCTTTTACCTTATCTCTGAGTTCTGCAGCCTCATGCACACCTGTACTTGCACCAGAAGGAACTGCAGCTCTTCCTCTTGCGCCTTCATTAGTATATACATCTGCTTCCACAGTAGGATTTCCTCTTGAATCTAATATTTGTCTTGCTACGATATTGGTTATATAACCCATTGCATTAATTATTTGCTCGCAAATTTAATGTTCGATTATAATGGATTAGAGATAATTGAGAATTAGTTAGTCACATTGAATAGTGGATAGAATATAACTAGATTTAACCGAATTGGGTAAAAATTACAATTTGTCCGTAATGTGTCTTGTCTATTAGAAATACTGCTTAAGAAAATTATTTCAAATCGCAAAAAAGCGAAAAATAAACAGCATAAAACTCATAGTACATTTTGTATATAGAAAAGAGAAAACAAACTAATTCTAGAACTATTAATATACAAAATGTACTATGGTCAAATATGGGTGTATTTCTTTGTGGTGTTGGGTTGGGGCGGGTGGCTTATAGGACATAGATAGTTTAGGCTTATTCTACATATATTTGTGTTATGGGCAATTAGAAAAAACTTATGAAAACTTTCTATTATATAATATTGATACTCAGTTTTAGTTGTTCTGCTTATTCTCAGGAGAACTCAAAAAAAGCAGACGTATTATTATTTGAGAAAGCAATTTACTTACAAGACAAACTACAAGATGAACTTCAATTAGAAAGCAGATTATTTAGCGAAGACACGTCAAGTGAACGATACAAAATAAGACAGGAAATAAATGAAGCCATTTTAGAATTGGCGTGGGACAATTATCAGAAGCTAATTGACAAATACCCAAATTCAAATCTTTACTTTAATGCTCTGTACAACCGAGCGCTACTAGATATTGAATTAGGCGATGGCGATAGTGCCGAAGTTGCTTTTAAAGAAATACTTAGCCAACCCGACAAAAATCAGAAAGACGAAAGTTCAGACTTAAAAGTTGGCGCGACAAGAACGCTAGCAGAACTTTCCATTAAGAACGGAAAGTATAATGAAGCATTGATATATTTAGATAAATATAAACAATACCCTTTCAAACATTTCTGTGGGAATGCACACGCTTCTTATAACACAGACCTTAACACACAGTATGCCAAATGCTATTTGGGTCTAAACAAAAACGACAAAGCACTTGAATATCTTTTACCCAATCTTTTAGAAGATGGAATGTCTGACAATTCCGAAATTGTTCAACTAACATATGAAACGCTTCTAAAGAAATATGATAAAGGAGAACTAAAACGACTATACAAAAAGGCATTTGCTGAATACACAGTTGAAAACAATAAGGATTATAAAAAATACTCTATTATTTTTCTCAACACTAAACTTAAACTTCGTTCTTGGCGATTAGACTTCTTGAAAGATGATAAAAAGAAAGAAGCAATAAATGCGATGTGTGAAAACTCTAAATTCTACAAATTACTAAACGAGTAAAAGCCCATAACATCAGCTCATACCCAATGCTAAAAACCCAACAAACCGAAACTCCCCTACCCATAAAACGCCAAATCTACGATTTGCGTTTTCGGAAGATAATTAAAAC
>CAYMFF010000055.1:0-20278 GCA_964389575.1 uncultured Chitinophagaceae bacterium | reverse complement strand
ATGCTGCGTAAACTAAATTGGCCATATTATTATCTACTACAAAAAAGTAAAAGTCATTTCCGTCAGTTGTAGATCGCATTGGCGGAACAATAGCTGCTGGTGTAGTAGGTAATCCATTTGTCGTGCCCGGGTTTCCTACATTTAGTCCGCCACCCCAACCTGAAACGTAAATATTGCCACAACGATCTACTAAGAAAGCAATAGGAGAGATGTCTGTAGTAGCTGTGGAGCCGTTTCCAAAAACAGTTGATATTAAAATATTGGAAAGACTTGCATCTAGTTTGGTTATGAACTGAGGTGAATTAGGATTACTATAAACTCCCGGAGTGGTAGGGTAAGCACCTTGAGTTTGTCCCATCACATAAACATTATTGCTATCATCGGTTTGCACACCATAGATTTGGTCGTAGGCATTTGTTCCGATAAAGGTCGCTGCCGTAAGTCCTTTGGTAGAGGCATTAAAACGGGCTATGAAACCATCTATGGCACCTTGATAGGTACTATTCAAAGTACCAGCAGTTGCTGGAAAATTTGAACTAGCAGTACCACCTGCTACATATAATATGTTAGAATTAGTTTTATCAAAGCTCAGAACATAGCAAGCATCGTCACCAGATCCACCTAAGTAGGTGCTCCAAATTAGATTAGAACAAGTTTGGTTTAATTCAAAAATAACTCCATCTTGAGCACCACCAGAAGCTCCCTGAAAAGTTCCTGGTGTAACTGGAAAATTAGTAGAAGCTGTCATAGCAGAGACATATATATTTCCAGAATTATCTACAATTACTTCGGACCGAGCATCGTTTCCATAGTTATGTTTTAAACCAGGAAAACTAGCATAGGTTGCTGTAATGTTGACACCATCATCTCCTGCACCGCCTATAAAAGTAGAGCCAACCATTGTACTACCTGTACTATCTAATATAAAAACAAACATATCAGAACCTCCATTATGAATAGGGTCGTATGCATTTGTAGAAGTTGGGAAATCAGTTGAGTAGGTTCTTCCTGCGATAATTAAATTGCCTGAAAGAGTATCCACAATTAAACTATGAGGTTGTTCGTTATCTACTCCTCCTATATAAGTTGCATACCTAAGGTTTGCTCCTGAAGGATCCAATTTAAGAATTGAGACATCCTGAGGTTGTCCACCTCCTGAGGTTATGGAGCCTCCATTAAATGTAGTATCAAAAGCTCCGGTACCAGCAGGGAAACCCGTTGCCAAGTTAAATCCACCGCCATAAAAATTTCCAAATTGATCATAGGTGGCTGTTGTACCCCAATTATCGCCTGTCGAGCCTGAAAAAGTACTGAAAACTAAAACAGGATCAATTACTAATTC
This sequence comes from uncultured Chitinophagaceae bacterium, assembly GCA_964389575.1. Lineage (GTDB taxonomy): Bacteria > Bacteroidota > Bacteroidia > Chitinophagales > Chitinophagaceae > JAGNRR01. Next base: position 18,936 of record CAYMFF010000055.1, on the reverse strand, counting down.
ATAGTTCTTGTTGTATCCTTTCGGGAACTCAAAAGAAACAACTTCTTCTTTTAAAACGTATTCGCATTTGATTTCTTTTTTATCGCCATCTATTAGTTGGTATGCATAGGGCTTTAATTCTTGCATATCGCCCAAACTAGTCTTAATTAATAGATTTCCTTTTTCTAAGCGTAAACCATCCACTCCGTCATAGGCCATTTTTACTTGGCTCGCATCTTTATTCGAAGAAACCAATAAATCATATTTCAATCTTCCTGCATCAGAGTATATATGGGCATCAATTCCCGAGTATAAGTCAATATAATCTACCGACAAATGAGGATATATTTTTGATTTCCAATTCTTGGGATCCGACCCTAAAAAATAATTATAATAATGCTTTTGAGTTTTCGATCCTGAAAAACGGTGGTTCGGATTAGACCCTAAAAAATTTACTTTGTACGCATGATAATGAAAAGTAGGCGCCTCTGTTAACTCACCGTGTTTTAACGCATGAATTTTATCATGGTTTTCGTGAGAAGCTAGATTTATGGTATAGCCTCCTTTTTGAAGATAGATGTCACCGCCGGGTGTCTCCGCTTTATAATTAAAGTTCTGAGGCCATTGACCTTTGTTTTCTACAAACTCTATAGCGCGCTGCCCATAGGTGGTTGTCAGGGTTGATATTAGTAATATGGTAAAAAAAAGTCTGCGTTGCATTAATAAACTCTTTAGGCTAATAAATATACGATTTATCCTTAACAAATGTTTAGAACAATTCAGTTATTTAAATAGACGCTAAATAAGCGCCTTGCGTTGGTTTGGGTTGTAATTTTGTACTTATGGAAACGACAAACACTGAAAAATTAGCAGTCAGCATATACACGGAGATGACACCAAATCCAGAAACGTTGAAGTTTGTAGCCAATAAACTAATTTACCCAGGAAAGAGTATCGAATTTCTAACCGAAGAAGATGCGGTAAGTTCTGCATTGGCCAGAGCGTTATTTGGTTTTGACTATGTGAAGGGGATTTTTATCGCTAGTAATTTTGTGACCTTGACCAAAACACCGAATACGGATTGGAACGATGTTATACCTGAAATGCGTGATTTTTTAAAAAATTACTTAATAGAAGACAAAGAAATCGTCAACGAGGCCTTGGTTCCTGAAAAGAACGATAATGACAATAATAAAATCAATGAAGATGATAGTGACGTGGTAAAGCGCATAAAAGAGTTGCTTGAAAATTATGTGAAACCAGCCGTTGAAATGGATGGTGGCGCTATATCGTTTAAGAGATTTGAAGAAGGAAAAGTGACTCTTTTGTTGCAAGGTTCCTGCAGTGGGTGCCCATCATCAACCGTAACCTTAAAAGCAGGTATCGAGGGAATGATGAAGCGAATGATACCGGAAGTAAGCGAGGTTGTTGCAGAAGCAGATTAATCAAAAAAAGAATATTATTTCAATGAAGAACCCGAATGCGGGTTCTTTTTTTATTTAAAGTCATTACAAATTTTTATATTTGAATTGAAAAATGGCACAAGGCTTAAGGCAAACCCAGTCACAAACACTTAAACTTTCTCCTCAGCAAATTCAATTAATGAAGTTGTTGCAGGTTCCTACGGATAGTCTTGAAGAACGAATTGATATTGAAATTCAAGAGAACCCAGCACTAGAATATAAAGAAGAAGGAGAAGATAAAAGCCTTGAAGAAAAAACACAGCAAGAAGTACAAGACGAGTTTAAAAGTGATGATAATGATGACTACGTGAATGATTATGATGATTATGGGAATGTAGATGTGAGTAGTTATCTAGGAGAAGCTGATTCAGCTCCTGCTTATGCCTATGGCGATAATTACTACGATCAAGATGCGGATGACGAAACGGCGCCTAGAATTCAACATAAACTAGAAAAAACATTTCGAGAACATCTAACTAGTCAAATTGAATTGTTGGAATTAAAAGATGCTGAAAAAATGGTGGCCGAATTTTTAGTCGGTAGCATTGATGATGACGGTTATTTACGTAGAGATGTGACTTCGCTTCGGGATGATTTAGCCTTTCGGCAGAATATTCAAATTGATGAACCGAGTTTGCTCTACATTTTAGATCGAGTAAAAGAGATGGAGCCCGCCGGTGTTTTTGCTGGAAATTTAAGAGAATGTTTACTCTTACAATTATTACGAAAAACAGCTAATGAACCTCGACTGCTTGCCGTTAAAGTGCTTGAAAATTATTTCGAAGAGTTTTCTAAGAAACATTACAAAAAAATAATACGTGGGCTTCACATCAACGAAGAGCTGATGAAAGAAGTGCTGGATGAGATTTTAAAATTGAATCCCAAACCCGGTGGTGTATTAACCATAACGAATAAAGCAGCAACCTATATGGTGCCTGATTTCACTGTGATTAATAATGATGGTGAATTAGAATTACGCTTAAATTCAAGAAATGCACCGGACTTACGAGTTTCAGGAACGTATCGAACCATGTTGGAAACATATCGCGATACGAAAAAGAAAACCAAGGAACAGAAGGATGCGGTTATGTTTATTAAACAAAAAATAGACTCAGCTAAATGGTTTATTGATGCAATTAAACAACGCCAACAAACGCTTACCATGACAATGGACGTGATAATTCGTTTGCAAGAAAAGTTTTTCTTAAGTGGTGACGAAACCAACATTCGGCCGATGATATTGAAAGATATTTCTGACCGTACTGGTTTTGATATTTCTACTATTTCACGAGTTGTGAATAGCAAGTTTGTACAAACTGAGTTTGGAACATTTAAGCTGAAGTATTTCTTTTCGGAAAGTTTGACAACCACCGATGGAGACGATGTCTCAACCAAAGAGGTTAAGAAAATATTGCAAGATATTATTGCAGAGGAATCGAAGAAAAAACCACTGAGTGATGAAAAATTGACGAACCTTTTGAAAGAAAAAAGTTATAATATCGCACGACGCACAGTGGCAAAATATAGAGAGCAACTTAATATTCCAGTAGCAAGATTGCGCAAAGAATTATAATCAACTATTATGGAATTAAACAATCCGCAAGTAGACAAAGGAAGAAAATATTATCTAGAAAGAATGCTTGCCATTGCATCTGCATATATTTTGTTAGAGACTTTGTTTTACAAATTTAGTGCTCACCCAAACAGTGTAGCTTTATTTACCGAATTGGGTATTGAACCTTGGGGACGCATTGGCTCTGGTATTGCTGAATTAATCGCAGGTGGATTACTGATTTTTAGAAAAATTTCCTTTCACGGTGCTTTAATTGCGCTAGGCACCATGCTGGGTGCTATTGTTTCACACTTAGGTGTTTTGGGCATTAGTTATAATGGAGATGGCGGTGCTTTGTTTTATAGAGCGGTATTCGTTTTAGTGGCCTGTGCTCTTATCATTGTTTTGCGCAGAGATGATGTTCAAGCTTTTATAGCTGAAGCAAAAAAAAGTAGTTAATACTTTCGTACTAACTACTTATTGAAGATTAGATTATCCTACATCTATTTTTTTCTTCTTATTTTATAATTCATACTCTTATTAGATTTCTGAATGTATTTTTTCTCCGATTCAGATCTTGTTTCTATGTCTTTAATTTCTGTATCATACGTAGCATTTCCTCTAAAAGCACGTTGTAATTCTTCAGAAGTTTCTACAAGGGATGAATTATCATTAAAGTACTTTGTTGTTTCTTTCACAAGCTTTCTGCCCTTAGTATAATCTCCTTTGTCTATGGCTTGCATTGCCATTTCCATTTTATAATTTGCTTCGTTTAAAACAACTTGCGCATCTACCCATTCGCTAAAACTTTCATTATACACTGTTGGACTATTCGTAAATTTCTGAAAGTTGCGCAATGCAATTGTGTTGTTTCGTTCTGTGCTGGCCAATCTATAATTTAAACTGGAAGTAAATGATAAGCTGTTGGGCATATTGCCTTGATTGATTTTGTATTTTACCAAAATACCTTTCGTCTCTTTGCTAAAAATATCATTCAATTTGATACTTACTTTATTGCCTCGTTGGGTATGCGAATATCCATATACTTTACTCACTTTTACCGTATTCGGCACGTTAATAGTAAGTGTTGAGTTTTGTGCCACTACTTCCATTAAACCATTTAATTCTTTTCTAAATATCCCTGCAATTTCCGTTGGTTTTTCAATGAAATAGTAATTTCCATTTCCGTTTTCTGCCATAGCAGTCATTAAGTCTTCATTATAATCATTGCCAACACCAAAGGTTGATATGGCTATATTTTCTTCTCTAAATTTACCTTGTACAATTCGCTTAATACGTCCCGGATCAGTAATGCCCTCATTAGCCAATCCATCACTTAATAGCAGAACTCGATTAATGTAACCGCTTTTGTAATATTCGTTTACTTCTTCATAGCCTTGCATTGCGCCTCCCATCAAATTTGTTGAGCCTCGGTCTTGAATGCCGTCTATTTTTCTTTTGATAGATTCTTTGTTTCTTACTGATGCTTGATGATGCAGAGTGGTTACATTTTGATCATAAATAATAATGGATAAAAAATCTCCTTGATTCAGATTGTCCACGATGTGTTTTGCAGCTTTTTTAGCGTTTCTAATTTTTTCGCCACTCATGCTCCCGCTGCGATCTATCACAACGGACAAATTCATTGCCGGGCGCTTGTAACGATTGTTTCTAAATTTATCAGCTTCTATTTCTATATAATAAAAACCTTCATTTTTGTTATTCGTAAAATAGTCGTTTTGAAAACCTGAAGACATGCGGATTAATCCGTTTTTGGAACTTTTTTTGGATTGACCACGATATTTTATTTTGGGTGTTGGTTCAGGGTCGTCACAGTCTGTAGGGTTTTCTTGCGGGTTGAAAAAAGAAGATAGCATTAAAACGCTCACTACACTAAATATGGGTGCGATGAGGAAAAAGAGTTTACGATTCATAATTAATAGTTTTGTTATTTATTATGAGATGATACAATGGTATCAATTCCACAAACAAATCCTATTTTTTATTTTCCTTAACGCTTTCAGGCTTTTCTAGCTTGTGTACAACAGCAATTCTATTCGCGGCAGGCGACACTACCACACGGTAAATATCATAAAGACCATAGTTATTTAAGCTAATAATTGGTTGCCACTCAGCTGCTGGCTGGCTTAATATGTTTTTTTTAAGGTAGATGAACCCATTTTTTGCCATGACAATATCTTTTCCTCGAATAAACGCAAAGTCTTCTGCACCCTCAACAGTTTGAGATAAAACTTGATCTGGTCCTATAGATTTATATTCTCGGTTGCCCAGTCTCTTATTATTCAATATTTTAATTTGCCATTTTAGGCTATCTGTTTTATCGACGTAAATAATCTTATTACGAATATTTTGAATGCATCGTCCAATGTTGGTGTGAAGCGTATCATGTTTTTTATAAGGAAAATTGTGTTTGATAAACTTGAATGGTTCGGGTACATGAAAAGCCATTAAATCAATTTGACTTTTCCAACAATAGTAACCAAAGGTTTTAATGTTTGGAAAAAGAATGGTGGCATCTTTGCCGTTCAAGTTATAGGTACAGAAATTTTGTGTCGCAGTATCTTTTGCTACGCGAACACAGGATATTTTGTTTCCGCCAGGCATTAGCATTGGTGAGTATTCAGCCTCGTTTTTGGTTTTAGTAAGCCGCTTTGCTTTTCCTCTTTTATTTTTAAATTGATATTTATAAATGTCAGTGTTACCACCTTTTTTACCGTTGCTTACGAAATACATGGTTTCACCATCTTGGGTAAAATACGGTTGATTGTTGTATCCAGTACCCATTTTTACTTTTTTAGGATTAGTAATGCTGTAGCCCATTGCATCTTGCTTTAGATCAAATACCCAAATTTCAGTTTGGGGTAATTGTGCAAATGAATAAGCGGTAGTAAAGAGAAATGCGCATATGCATTTTAGAAGTTTCATATAAATTCAAATATAGCACTAACGGATAAAGTGTTTCTTACGTTTATATTAATATGAAATATTTAAGCATCCCTTTCTTGAGTATAGTTCTTTTGTTTTTTAGCTCCGGTTGTTGTTATGAAAATCAATGTGTAGGCGAAGTTGGCTTAAGTTTAGAATTAAAAGGCTATCCCGATGGTCAATACACTTTAGAACTAGAGCGCTATTACAAAAACGGAAATTTTGATAGTTTGATTGATAAAGTACCTTATAACATTGATTGGTCTAGTTCTTCATATGAGACTCTACCGATGGGTCCTAATTTCGAACATCAAGGAGATTATTTTGATTATAAATACACCTTGCTGGAGGATGGTAATTCATTTACAATCACCGATTTAGAAATTGACCGAAGCGCAACTGATCGAAAATGTGGGCTCTATAAGACAATGGAAGCATACGTTTGTCCTTACGCTATGATAACAGTAGGAGGCCCCAAAGCAAGTCGTAATGATAGAGCTATTTTATTGAATAAATAAATGAGTAAATTCAAATTTCTCTCCGTCAAATAATCCTTTATCACTTAATTTAAGATTGGGGATTACAAGCAACGCCATAAAACTAAGGGTCATAAAAGGAGCAGAAAGCGTTGAACCGAGTTCTTTGGTTAATTTATCTAATTTGCTGTAAGCTTTTCCAACCTCCTCTGCAGATTGTAAACTCATTAGTCCCGCGATAGGTAAGGGAAGTGTTTCCACCTTTTCGTCATTACTTACACAGACGCCACCCTTCGAATCTATCAATGCATTAATGGCTGCACACATAGCTTCATCATTGGCTCCAACGCAAATGATATTGTGACAATCATGTGCAACAGTGCTAGCAATGGCACCTTTTTTTAATCCAACATTTTTAATGAACGCAACAGCAATAGGAGCGTCTTGATAACGATTGAGCACGACCATTTTTAGTATATCATTTTCTGTGTCTGAAACTAAATTGCCATTTTCAAGTTTAGCATGAGCAGTTTTTGAATTAGTAATCAATTGTCCATCTAAGGCTTCAATGACTTTAATTTTTTCATGACCGTTAGCTTCAATTTCTAAATCGTTTACTTCTATTTTTTTGCAGTTAAATTGATTAATGGGTTCTTCTTTTATTACTGGTATTTTGCTTTCTCCATTTTCAAAAACACATGCGCCTTTAATGTAAGTGGACAAAATATTGAAATCAGTAGGATTATCGATTGTTATGAAGTCGGCCGAGTCGCCTTCTAGTAATAAGCCAACAGGAAGGTTGTAGTGCTTAGTAGGATTGATACAAGCGGCTTTTAATACTTTGAATAAATCAATCCCTTTGTCTAACGCTCTTTTTACATGATGATTGATGTGATGCAAAAGTAATTCATCAGGATGTTTGTCATCGCAACAAAACATAATCTCATCTTCATAATCATTTAGCAAGTCTATTAAAGCTTCAAAGTTTTTAGCAGCACTGCCTTCGCGAATTAAAATTTTCATGCCGTGTTTCAACTTGCCTAAAGCTTCTTCCTTAGTGAAGCATTCATGATCGGTGCTGATACCAGCGTGAATATATTTTTCGGCTTGATCATGCAATAAACCAGGTGCATGGCCATCGATAGGTTTGTTATGTTTTTTAGCGAATGCTATCTTTTTTATTACTTCAGGATCTTCGAAAAGGACTCCTGGATAATTCATCAATTCACTGAGGTATAGGATTTCTTTTCGCGAAAGCAATTCATTTATCTGATTAGAATTTATAACTGCACCTGAGGTTTCGAAACCAGTAGCGGGCACACAACTTGGCGCACCAAAGAAAAAGTGAAAAGGCACTTTGTTCCCATTATTTATCATGTAGTCAATACCGTCAATGCCGCAAACATTGGCTATTTCATGGGGGTCGCTCACTGTGGCTACCGTGCCATGTTGTACAGCTATTTTTGCAAATGCTGATGGTAACAGCATAGAGCTTTCAATATGAATATGGGCATCTATAAATCCAGGGAGTATATAGCCTTCGCAAGTTTCAGAAGTTTTTTCTATGGATATTATTTTTCCGTTTGCTACTTCTATTTTAGCAGGGTAAATTTCTTTGTTCGGGATGTCGATAAGGTTGTGATGCAGTATCATGATTTTTTTTAAGGTAGTGAATAAGCTATCGACAAACTCGAGAACACATTTGGTAGTAGCTGAATTAATGAGGCTTCGGTGCAGGCATCTGTTAAGTAGTCAAAAGAAGAATCTTTAAAATACCAGCCAAGCCCAGTATGCCACTCTAGCGAAAATTTCTTTGAGATATCGAATGACCATCCTCCACCAAGAAATGCTCCGTGCCTGAAACGTTTTGTATCTATGTTTACAAAGGAAGATGGGCTTGTTTGATTGCAAGCAATTTCTCTTCCCCAATTAAGTATATAATTTACGGTAAAAAATGGATGAGATTTACCATTTCCTATATATCGCCATTTTAGCCCAGGTCTTGTGTAAAAAAATTGATTCTTGTAAGTGATAACAAATGGCAATTCCAAGCTTATTCTTTTTCCAATTTGTTTTTCATAGGATAGGCCCGTTCCGATTTGATTGCCATTATATTTACCCCTATTCGAATAATCAGAATAGTAAGCCAGTGGACTAATTATAATTTTTGAATCAGTTTTTTTATTAAAAATTTGACCTTTTGCAATATGAGGTGTTAGAGCAATGAGACAGCTGGTTAAAAGTAATTTATTCACTCTCTAAAATTACAATTTATTCCACTTACGCAATTGTTGTAAAGTCGCGCGCATATCCTTAAATAGTTCTCCTTCTGCTTTTATTATTTTTCCTTTTTCATCTCTAAACAAAATACGATGTGCATGCAAGCAAAGACGGTGAGTAAGCGGTCGTTCACGCTCCATATCATCCTTCAAATTGTACCTGCGTTTAATAGATGAAACAAAAAATTCTTTACCCGGGCTGTAAAATGGATCGCAGAGAATGGGGTGTCCGATATTTTCAAGGTGTACTCTGATTTGATGCATGCGACCGGTTTTTATAACACAAGAAACTAATGCATAGCTTTTGTATTGCTCTAATACTTTGTAATTAGTAAGCGCCTCCTTGCCAAATTTATTATGGACAATCACCAAGTGCTGCTTACTTCCGTGTGGCATGAGCTTATCTTCAATTATTCCTTCTTGATTCGTAAAGGTGCCATGTGCAACGGCCAGATATTCTTTTTCTACTTCATGGTTTTCAAATGCCATTGAGGCAAAGCGATGCGCTGTTGCATTTTTAGCAAAAACGATGCAACCACTAGTGTCTTTATCTATCCGATGACAGATAAAAATGTCACCTAGTTTTCGCCGCAGCATATCGGTTAGGTTATTCGGGTTGTTATAATGATCGGGGATGCTCAATAAACCGCTTGGTTTGTTGAGTATAATATAGTCATCGTTTTCAAAAAGAATTTCTGGAAATTTCATTTAATACTTTTTTTAAACGTGTGAGTTTTGAACTACTTGAGTACCCTAAACATCACAGGTTTTTTACCGCCTTATTTAAAATGTTTTAAAAACACAAGTTCTTTATCCGTAAGGGCTCTCCATTTACCACGGGGTAAATTTTTCTTGGTCAAGCCTGCATACATTACTCGGTCTAGATGTTTTACTTCATAACCAAGGTGTTCAAAAATTCTACGAACAATTCGATTTTTACCAATATGAATTTCTATCCCAATTTCTTTTCTATTTTCAGGATTGGTCAATGCTAACGAATCTACTAATGCTTTCCCGTCTTCTAGCTCTAAACCTTTTTGAATTTCTACAAAGTGTTCCTCTTCTAATTCTCTATCTAATTTTACTTGATAGAGTTTTTTATTATTATACTTTGGGTGACTTAGTTTTTGCGCTAAATTTCCGTCATTCGTAAGGAGCAATAAGCCTGTTGTATTACGATCTAGTCTTCCTACCGGGAAAATTCTTTCGTCAATATCACTAAATAAATCCATTACGGTTTTTCTGCCTTCAGGATCATCGGTGGTTGTGATGTAATCTTTTGCTTTGTTTAGCAATAAATAAACCATTTTTTCTTGCTTTTCAAGATCATTTCCTTGATAAGTAACTACGTCGCCTTCCACCACTTTATATCCGGGTTCTTTGTTTATTTCTCCGTTTACTTTTACCTCACCAGCCTTTATCAGTTCAGCTGCTTCTCTTCTAGAACAAACACCAGCGCGAGAGATATATTTGTTCAATGGCATTTTTTCTGGTACCATTTCTTTCTCTTCTGGGGGAGCAATACGGCCTTCTTTAATGGCACGTTCTAATTTCTGCTCCTTACTCCATTTGGGTTTTCTGGTTCTTCGTTCTTCTTTAGGTTCCTGAAATTTTCGTGGTTTGCTATCATCAAATTTATCCTTCTTTACTTTGAAGTCCTCTTTTCGTTTCTTGCGATTTTGATCATCAAATTTTGAGAAATAATCTTTCTTGTTTTCTCTTCGTTTGGGACGATCATTATCACGATAATCCTCTCGTTTTTCTTTGCGGTCGTTCCAAGTCTTGCGTTCTGGTCTTCTGTCTAACTCTTCTGAGCGAGAACGAGTGTTTCTTCTTTTTGGTTTGCCATCGGCACCTTCCTGTCTTGGAGCTCTAGTCACTTTGCGGTCAGAAGAGTTATAATCGTTTTCTCTTTTATCACGACGCGGTTTGCGACTCGGACGTTGCTTTTTTTCAAACTCCCATGGTTTTTTTTCTCTTCGTTCACTGCGCTCTTCACTGCGTGGCATTTCTTTTGCTACGGCATCTCTTGAAACGGTATTTTTTCTTTGTTTTTTCATGTTTAATTTTTCGTGTTTTCGACTCTGCTCAAACTGACAAAATGGTTATTATGAACTTGTTTCAGCATTAATGATTTACATTGGCTAATTGACCGCAAGCGGCGTCTATATCTTTTCCGCGACTACGTCGCAAACGTGCATTTACTCTATGTTTTCCTAGATAAGCCATAAAGGCATCGGTTCGTTCTTCATCGGGCTTGGTGAAGGTGGCAAACTCAATAGGATTGTATTCTATAATATTTACTTTGCTCGGTATGCGTCGGCAAATTTTAATTAAAGCATCAGCATCTTCAAACGAGTCATTTACATTCGAAAATAAAATGTACTCAAAAGTGACTGCGTTTTTAGTTGTTTTATAATAATAGTCTAGTGCTTCGGTTAGCACTTTTAAATTATTTGTTTCATTGATTGGCATGATGGCATCCCGCTTTTCATCCGTAGCAGCGTGTAGCGAAAGGGCTAAATTTACTTTCGGATTTTCGTCAGCCATACGCATAATCATTTTAGAAATGCCGGCTGTAGAAATTGTAATCCGTTTGGGTGACATGCCCATTCCGTTTTCTGAAGTAATATATTCTACCGATCGAAATACGTTTCCAAAGTTTAGAAGCGGTTCGCCCATGCCCATGAAAACGATATTCGTGAGTGGTTTATCAAAATGCTTTATTGCCTGTTCATTAATAATGGCTACTTGGTCATAAATTTCATCAAAGTCAATATTTCTTTTACGATCTATAAAACCAGTGGCACAAAATTTACAGCTGAGGCTACAACCAACCTGTGATGAAACACAAGCTGTCATTCTTTTTTCTGTTGGGATTAAAACACCTTCGATAAAATGTCCGTCATGCAATTGAAAGCGACTCTTAATAGTGCCATCATTCGAGAATTGCTCATGATCAACAGCCACTTTATTTATAGTGTATTTTGCTTTGAGCGCTTCGCGAAAAGGCTTAGAAAGGTTCAGCATTTCATCAATGCTACCTACATTTTTTTTCCAGATCCAGTCTTGTATTTGGGATGCACGAAAACGTTTTTCGTTGTGCGAGAGGACTATGCCTTCTATTTCTTCGTTTGATAAATGTCTCAGATTTTCCATCTGTGATGCGAATTAGATTACAAATGTAGTCATAAGTTTATACTCGGCAGTAAATAAGCGATAATTTGAGGTTAACGGACTATCGTGTGAAATTTACCCAAATTTAGAATCCTGAATTTACTAACGAGTTATTTCCCAGTAAAACTTCCTCAAAGGTATTGGAGTTTATTATTTCGTTTTTCCAATTTTTAGTAAAAGCATCTTGCTCAAGTTCTTCAATTCTTGATAACAGAAATTGCTTTAATTCAATTAAACTCATCTTTTTACCTGTTGGTTCTATTATATAGACACATTTAAAGACATTGGGTAGGAATGAAAAGATTTTTCTCAAGGGATTGGTGGGTAGGGTTCTTCCAACGATTTGAAGTATTTCACCGTTAGAGTCGCAATAATTTTGGTTCAGAAAATATTTTTTAAACGAGATAACGTCTTTGTTATAGTTTAACTCATCAAATAGTACAAACATTTCTAAAATGTCTCCTTTGTCCTTCCAATCTGTAACGGATATATTAATAGCAGGATATTTCACGTACTACATTATATTAATTTTCTAGAGTAGTCTTATTCAGTTTACTAAAATATTTACACCATTCAGTAATTCCACATTCTGCGCATTTTGGTTTTCGTGCCAAGCAAGTGTAGCGTCCATGCAGTATTAGCCAATGGTGTGCAACATGCACTAGTTCTTTCGGAATAAATTTTATTAATTGCTCTTCTGCTTTTAAAACATTTTTCGCATTGGTGGTCAGTCCGATTCGTGCGCTTACTCTGAATACATGTGTATCTACAGCCATATTGGGTTGTCCATCAATCACACTAGTAACTACATTGGCTGTTTTTCTGCCTACGCCAGGAAGTAACATTAGCTCTTTCACAGTCATAGGGATTTCGCTATCAAAGTCATTCACTAGCATATTGGCCATGCCAATGAGATGCTTGGTTTTATTGTTCGGATAGCTAATGCTTTTTATAATTGGGAATAAATCATCAAATGTTGCCTCAGCTAACTCCTTGACGGTAGGATATTTAGCAAAAATATTAGGCGTGGTGAGGTTTACTCTTTTGTCGGTACATTGTGCCGAAAGGATAACCGCCACCAATAATTGATAGGGTGTATCATATAATAATTCGGTCTCGGCTTCCTTTACGTTTTTTTGGAAATAATCCAAAACGCCTTCATACCGCTCTTTTTTCGTCATTAGAACAAATTTACGTTGTAACACCTTCTTTTCAATTTCTCGGTTAAATTTGTGAGTCTATATGAAGAATATTGTGTTGTTGTTTGGTTTTTTATTTTGTTCACTTGCTATGCATGCGCAAGCGGTATTGGGTAATACCGAAAAAGCAAGAGAGCTTTATGCAAAAGCAAAAATGTATACGGCCAAAAAAGATTTTACGAATGCCATATTGGTTTATAATCAATTGGCTTCTATGGAGCCTCGAAATTTGATTTACCGAAGAGAGTTGGCCTATGCCTATTATTTGGGTGGAGATCTATCCAGAGCCACACAAGTTATTACACCTTTGCTTAAAGCCCCAGAAGCTGATGAAGCTACTTTTCTTACAGCCTCTCAGATTTTTGGTGCTCGTAAAATGAGTAAGTCTGCGATTGATGCTGTTGAACGGGGCCTTAAAAAATTTCCAAACTCAGGTCTATTATATTCAGATTATGGCCGGCTGTTTTCTGCAACCAAAAAGTATAAGAAAGCGGAATCGGCTTGGGAAAAAGGTGTCAAGTATGAACCTAATTTCCACCTGAATTATTATCACTTAGCTAAAAGTTATTTCGTTTCGAAGCGACCACTTTGGGCTATTATTTATGGTGAGACTTTTATCAATTTGGAGCGCTACTCAATGCGGTCGGAAGAAATTAAAAAAATTGTTTTTGATAGTTACAAACAACTAATAGCCAATAATCAATTGGCGAATTATGCAAGTAAAAGTGAAAAAAAATTAATAAGCAAAAGTCAATCTGATTTTGAGCAAAAAGTGAATTCCATATATAGTGGTTTATCGGGTGTGGTTTTAGGTGGTGTTGATATTGATAATGTGGTAATGCTTCGTACTCGGTTCTTGCTTCGTTGGTCTCAAGTGGAAGATGCTGAATATCCTTTTCAGCTTTTTTCGTTTATGAATGATATGTTGGCTTTCGGTCATTTTGAAGCTTACAATCAATGGCTGTTTGGCAAAGCTTCGGATAACACAAAATACATAAATTGGGTTAAAGAAAATTCTCAACAATTTTCAGAATTTGAAAATTTTTATCGTGGCTATCGATATAAAAATATGCCGAATCAATATTATAAATAGAACGATTATGCACAACACCAAAAGACTATTTGATTTATTAGCCTATTACAAAAAAAACTTTGGAGAAAAGGATTTGCTCCACGCCAAAATTGAGGGAACCTGGCAGGGTATCAATATTACAGATATCGACCGCCATAGTACAGAAATGGCAGTTGCACTGCGCAAGCTAGGGCTTGGGGGAGGCGACGGAACAACAGAAGGAAAAGATAAGGTATCCATAATTTCAGCCAATCGTCCTGAATGGGTAATTACAGATTTTGCAGTTCAGAAATTAGGTGGAATTTTGGTTCCAATTTATCCTTCAGTAAGCCCATTGGATTTAACTTATATCTTAAATGAGGCACAAACTAAAGTACTTTTTGTTGAGGGTAAAAAGCTTTATGATCGCGCGAAAGAAATCATGTCGGATGTGCCCACATTGCAATATGTATACACCTATGATGAAGTAGATGACGTCATGAATTGGAAAGACTTATTGCAACCGATTACCAAGGAAGATGAAGCAGAAATTGAAAAGGTAAAAGAAGCAGTAGATGAAGAAGATATCGCCACGTTTATTTATACTTCAGGCACAACCGGTAATCCAAAAGGGGTTATGCTCTCGCACAAAAATATTATATCGAATATAAAAAATAGTATTCATTGCTTTAGCATGTGTGATGAGAATAGTAACGTCTTAAGCTTCTTGCCTCTTAATCATATTTTCGAGCGAATGGTTACGTATTTATATATGTATAAAGGTGTAAGTATTTATTATGCAGAAGGTATGGAAACCATTGGAGATAATCTTCGAGAGGTTCAACCGGCTGTTTTTACTACCGTACCAAGGTTGTTAGAAAAAGTATACGAAAAAATTGAAAAGAAAGGGTTGACCCTGACTGGTTTTAAAAGAAAGATTTTTGATTGGGCTATGTCCTTAGCGTTAGAGTTTGACATGGTTAAAAAAATGTCACCGATTGAAAAAATGAAGTTTGGAATTGCTGATAAGTTAGTGTTTTCAAAATGGCGTGAAGCCATCGGAGGAAAAGCAAAGGCAATCGTAACAGGCTCTGCAGCCTGTCAGGTGAAACTTTTGAGAGTATTTACTGCAGCTAAGATAATAGTAATGGAAGGGTATGGTCTTACTGAAACTTCCCCAGTAATCAGTGTAAATACTTATGAAACAGATGGGAGAAAATTTGGAACTGTGGGTAAAGTGATTAAAAACGTAGAGGTTAAAATTGCAGAAGATGGTGAGATTCTTTTTAAAGGTGATAATGTGATGAAAGGTTATTACAAAAATCAAGAAGCAACGGATGAAGTATTGAAAGATGGCTGGTTGCACACAGGTGATATTGGTGAGTATTCCTTGGAAGGATTCTTAAAGATTACAGATAGAAAAAAAGAGTTATTTAAAATTAGTGGAGGAAAGTACATCGCTCCATTACCACTTGAAAATAAAATCAAGGAGTCTCCATTTATTGAGCAGATTATGGTAGTTGGGAGTGACGAAAAATTTGTGGGTGCATTAATTGTTCCTTCCATTCAGAATTTGAAAGAGTATTTTAAAAATGCTGGAATACTGCTAGCTGATAACATTGACTTTTCTATTGATCAAGATATTCTGAAATTGATTCGCTCTGAATTAAACAAATACAACAAAACATTTGCGGTTCATGAACATGTAAAAAGGTTTCAATTATTAAAAGATGAATGGACTGTCGACGGTGGTGAGCTTACTCCAAAACTTAGTTTGAAGAGAAGAATTATCATGGATAAATATCAAGGGGCTATTGGTAAAATATACAATCATAGTTAGGTGTTTCTTTTCATTTTACTCCCCAATACAAACAATGGCTACCAAAGACTAATTCTTTAATTGGATATATATATTAGTATCTATGTAATAAATTATTAAATAATTTATTACGCATTAATGTATTATTTAATACAACTGTTCGCTAATTGTTTGATTTTTCGACTATTTTTTCTATTAATCTTGTCTTTGTTATTGCGAGAGAAGTGTTAAAATAAACTTATATTTAAGCCTAGTCGTTTTAACGACCAAATCGTTTTGTTTATGAAAAATTTTTTACTGGCTCTTTCTCTGATTGCCATCTCTATTTCTTTCGCTAATAGTGCGAATGCATCTCACGCTGCTGGTGGTGAACTAACCTACGAGCATGTTTCTGGTAATACGTACCGGTTCACATTCAAATTTTTTAGAGATTGTACAGGAATTAATGAGCCCACTTCGGTTCCATTGTGTATTTATAATCTTTGTTCTAATACAAATGTTGCAACCATTTACTTACCTAAGATAGTAGGGAATATTCCAGGAACCAATACTCCAAATGGTACTCCAACAAGTTCAGGGTGTCCCGGTTTTCAAACGAGCTGTCAAAGTCCAGCAAGTCCAGTAGAAGGTTATTCAGAATGGTGGTATCAAGGAACTTATACATTGCCAGCGACTGCTGCAACTTGCGATCAATGGAGGTTCAATACTTATATTGGTGCTAGAAACCCAAGTACTAATATTACCGGAGGAACATTTTATGTTGAGGCTTTTTTGAACAGAAGACCTGTGGCTAATGGTCCTACTATAAATAATAATTCTCCATATTTTACAGCAGCGCCCATTCCATATTACTGCGCCAATCAACCTACTACGTTCAACAATGGAATGGTTGAAGTAGATGGAGATTCCGTTAGCTTTCAATCCATTCAGCCCAAAAATCAATTTGGATGTGTGCATGTAACCCCAGCTAATTCGACTTATTCTAATGCAAGTTTCAATCCAACTACCAATCCTTTTAATACTGGAAATACATTCAGTATTAACGCAGGTACTGGTGCTATTAATTTCACACCTGTTGGAGTACAAACCCCAACAATAACCGTTCAGGTTAATGAGTATCGGAATGGTGTTTTGGTTGGATATGTGCAACGAGATATCCAAATGGTGATTCTTAATTGCACTACACCAAATCCTACCTTTGGCATTGACACTAATACCTTATCCGGCGGAAGTCAAAATGCAGGTGGTATTGATTTATGCCATGGTCAGAATTTTAATGTCTGTTTTGACATTGTATCTTCTAGTCCTTCAGCATTGCTCACAGTTAGTGATAATTCTCAAATAATATTACCAGCTTCCACAATGGTGTATACTGGTGTAGGAACGGATTCGATTAATGGTTGTTTTAACTGGACACCAACATTAGCAGATACTGGTTTGCATATTGTAACCATAACAGCAATAGATTCATCTTGCGCCCCACCAGGTGTTTTGATAAGCCAAACTTTTACTATGGCGCTGAATGTGTATCAAAGTTTTCCAATGACGGTGACATCTGTGAATCCCTCTTGCGGTGTTAACAATGGTACCATTACGGCTAACTCACCAGGAGCTGCCGCTTACTTGCTTCAACCTAGTAATACGTCTAGTACAACAGGTCTTTTTACCGGATTAGGCTCTGGGGTTTATACGGTTTCGGTTCAGAATGGTGGCGTATGTGCCTTACCTCAAACGCTGAATCTGCAACCACCAACCAACATGGCATGGTCAACTGTCACGCAAGTAAATCCCGCTTGCTCACCAGCTGGAAGCGGATCTATTTCATCCCAAGTTACGGGAGGTAGTGCACCCATTACATATTCTATTACCCCAGCAGCCGCAGCCAACAATACAACTGGAAATTTTACAGGATTAGCGCCAGGTACTTACACAATTTCAGCAACAGATGCTTTATACTGTACTATAAATACACAGGTAACATTAGCTACTCCAGTGCCTCTAACATTGTCCAATCCGGCGATAACTCATACAACTTGTCCGTCATTAAATAACGGTACGATTTCTACAGTAGCTACAAATTCTAATAGCCTTCCAGTAACGTATACAATTACACCCGGTACGGCAAGTAATACAACTGGAAACTTCACAGGTCTTTCATTCGGTAACTATACCGTTACAGCAACTGATGCGGCGGGATGCACAGGAACAACCTCGGCTTTCGTTGTAAATCCAATCCTGCCAACAATATCTTCGGTCTCTGTTACGCAACCAACATGTGCAAGTCCGCTCGGTACGATTATTGTTTATGGGAATAGCATATTTACTCCATTGACCTATACTTTAAATCCAGGAAATACTACTAATTCTGGAGGCTTATTTTTATTGCTTTCACCGAATACATATTCGATTATTGTTACAGATGCACAAGGTTGTGCAGCTACTACTTCCGTTATATTAAATCCGGGTGGCGCTTTAACCGTTACCGGTAATGCAACATCTGCTGGTTGTGGAACTACAACTGGTTCAATTACAACGAATGCAACTGGCGGAGTAGCAAATTACACCTATAACCTTATGCCGGGTAACATAACTAATGGTACAGGAAATTTTACTGGTTTAACGGGCGGTAATTATACTATAACCGCCACCGATGCAAATAACTGTACGGGTAGCACTTCTCTGACAATCAGTGTGGGGGCCTTGCCATCATGGAGTAGTCTAACCAGCGGAAACCCAAATTGTAATACAAACACAGGTTGGATTACAGGTTTAGCCTCTTCAGCTGGATCACCAATGAGTTATAATTTGATGCCTGGGAACATCACAAACACTTCGGGTAATTTCACGAATTTAGGTGCGGGTAATTATATCCTTACTGCTACAGATACAAATAGTTGTGATACAACTGCCCCAGTAACAATTACAATACCACCAGCCCTCGTATGGGACAGTACAAGTAGTATGGATGTAAGTTGTAATGGACTAACTGATGGTA
>CAYMFF010000054.1:19251-20585 GCA_964389575.1 uncultured Chitinophagaceae bacterium | reverse complement strand
AAAAGTCAAATTTATTAAACGAATTCGAGACGAGAAAAAGTTTGACTCCTTTGAAAAGTTGAAAAACCAGATAGCGGTGGATTGTAAATTTGCAAAGGAAATTTTATAACCTAAGGATATCGGAATGAAAGAAAAAATAACTTTGGATAATGCTCATACCTTTTCTATTCCACTTAGCGAACACCCAATTGGCTGGAAGTTCATCGAAGATGATAAAAAATTAAGCCCAGAGTACTCAGATCAAATATTTCCTTTACATAAAGAAGCTTCAAAGTTTTTATGGAAATTTCAGCAAGATCAAAGCGTTTTGGGAGACAATATTGAAAAATGTTTTAAAGAAAAAACCGAACTATCTTACAATAATGATGATTTCGAAAAAATAAATAAATGGCTCTATAATTCAGGTATTCCCTTCAAAACTTACGTTTTCAGGATTCCTGAACCACAATGGGGTTTTATTTTAACATGGAAAATGGTTATTAAGTTTTGGGAAGTAATCTTTTTTGGGTCTGATGAAACAATTTGGGATAAGACATTGAATTGGCGATTAGACCATGACCATAATGATTACTTTGAATTTGGCAAGCATAGAATTTTCAGTGCTGAAGACAGAAGTAAAGAAATTGAATTTAAAGAAAACTTTATTCGTAGTATTATTGAGCGCGATTCTAAAAAGTCATTCTAAGTTACAACCCAAAAAACTTACCAACCAACTCTTTATATAAATCAGCCGGAGGAACTGTTCCTCCTATACCTCTATCTTTTTGCGCTATTTCATATAATAATTTTAAGCCGTTTCTTAACTGAGGCTCGGAATATCCTTGTGCATATCGTACGGCCTTTTTTGCCAAAAAAGGTGATAGCTTAAGCTCTTTGAGCATTACATCCACACTGGGTTTGGCCATTAAATGATAGGTATGCATTATTTGCAAGGTGCCATATAAGGTAGCCACCGTAACCGTCATGGGCATTGCCTTTGCATTGGCACCGATATATTTTAGTATTTTAAAAACTTTGGTCCTATCCTGCCCAATTAGTGCATCGCTAAACTCAAAGAAATTATAATCTTTACTAATGCCAATGTATTTTTCTATATGCTCTGCCGTTATTTCTTTATCACCTTCTTTTAAATTGATACGGACCTTCTCTAGCTCATTGGCAATCTTTTCAAGTTGCGTACCCATATTCACGCTTAGTAAGTGTGCGCTACTTTCATTAATTTCCAAATCATGCGCTCGGGCATATTGCATAATCCAAGCCGGCACTTGATTATCATATAAGGGTTTAAAGGTGTGGTAGGTTCCTACTTTTTTTAACGTCTTGGCAAGCGCACC
>CAYMFF010000054.1:0-19151 GCA_964389575.1 uncultured Chitinophagaceae bacterium | reverse complement strand
GCATCCGTAAGTAAATGCACTTCAAAGGCTTTTTCAAGCTCCGTGATATAATACGATTCTTCGCCATCAAAACAGTTTACGTTTTGTAAGGTCTTCTTTTTAAAAGAAGCAACAGTACTTTTTGTAAAAGCTATATCACTCATCTAAATAAATTCTACGGCCGATGCCGGCAATATTTCTTTTTGATTTAATTTTCTAAAAACTTGAATTGTGGTCAACACATCTTTTTCACAATACGTTTTTATACGATCGATATTATTTTCTTCATAAAAAACACGAGCAACATCCGCTCCGTTAATATCAGACTTTGGGGTCTCAATATTTAAAACAGCTGCCATTAAGTCTAAAGACGTATAATGCTTATAATCTCCAAATTTCCATAATTGCAAAGTATCCAACAAGGGAATTTCCCAAGGTTTTTTAGTTTGCAAGTCGGCCAATACATTGGGCAATTTCACATTATTAATCAATGCACGTCGGCAGATGTATGGAATATCAAACTCCTTGATATTGTGACCACAAAATTTCTTCGGTTTTCCTTTAAAAAAACCACTTACCATCTCAAAGAATTTCTCTAGAATTTCTACTTCTTCACCAACAAATGAAGTAATTCGACAACGTTCCTCTCCAGCTTCATCATATATGAATCCAGCACTGACACAAACGATTTTTCCAAATTCAGCATAGATTCCAGCTTTGGCATATACATTGTTTGGAAGTTCTTCATTTGCAATTCGCTTCGCTTTTAAATCCCACAAAGCCTGCATACGAGGATTCATGGCATCATAAGTTGCAACAACTGGCACCGTTTCGATATCTAGAAATAATATAGTATTCATTGAGGTTCGGCTAAAATATAACAAAACTTTATTCGAAGAAACTATTATACTAAAGGACTTTTTTTAATTTTGAGGTTCAAATAAATCTTTTTCCTATGTCAGAAGAATTTCAAAGCAGTAAACCAAGAAACTCTAACATATTACTTTGGAGTATAATCGCCCTATTGATAGCAGCGGGAGCCTATTTTTTCATTCAAAAAAATAAGCTGTCAGCAGAAAAAGAGGATACCGAACTTCGTTTAGATGAAGTCAATCTTGAAAAACAAGAATTGAATAAAGAGTATAATGCCGCCATAGCACGTTTGGATAATTTGACGAGCGAAAATGCGCAAATGGATAGTTTAATCAAAACACAAGATGGTGAAATTGGTGGATTGCGCGAAGAGATACAAGAAATATTAGCAGACAAAAACGCTTCTCAAGCAGAACTCAAAAAAGCAAAGAATTTAATTGCTCAACTTGAGGATCTTACCATGAAATTTCAGAAGCAGATTGGCGTTTTGAAACAAGAGAATATTCAACTAAACGAAAATAATAGAAGCCTAGCGGAAGAAAAGAAAATGACACAGCTGGAGAATGAGGATTTAAAGCAAAAGAAAGAGGTGTTAACCGAAGAGAAGAAAGAATTACAAGAAACTGTAGAAGTAGGATCGGTGCTTAGTGCAAATAACATTGCCATGAATGTAATTAATAAGAAGAAAAATCTGTTAGGCCGAGAAAAAGAAAAGTCAACGCGCAAAGCCAAAAAAGCTGATTTGCTAGAGGTAAATTTTGCGTTGGGGGTCAATCGAATTATAGAATCTGGCGATGAAACTATATACATAGCTGTAAAAGGACCCAATGGCAATATTATTCATTCTAAAGGCAATGCTACAGGAACGATTGAACTTGCTGAAGGTGGCAAACAGCAATACACTACAAAAAAAGTAGTAGCCTATACCAAAGGAAAAAACGCTTATAATATTAAAACCAACTGTGTGCCAACGGATAAATTCGAATCTGGCACTTATCATGTAGAACTTTTTCACAAAGGCTATTTAATTGGTAAGGACGATATAACTTTGAAGTAAATAATACTTCTATGAAAATCGCTATTGGTTGTGACCATGCAGGTCCTGAGTTAAAAGAAAAAATAAAAGCACATTTTGCTGATAAAGGATTGACTTTTGATGACAAAGGTACAAACGGACCTGATAGTGTTGACTATCCTGATTTTGCTCATGCTGTGGCCAGTGCTGTAGAAGAAGGTGCCGATTGGGGCATCTTAATTTGCGGAAGCGCACAAGGTGTTGCCATGACAGCTAATAAACATCAGAAAGTACGAGCTGCAGTTGCATGGAATGATGAAATTGCCAAATTATCTCGTCAACATAATAATGCCAATGTAATATGCTTACCGGCTCGATTTATGGAGGAAGCAGACGCTATAAAATGTATTGAGGCTTTCGCGAATACTGAATTTGAAGGCGGTCGACATGAACGACGAGTAGATAAAATCTCCTGCTAGAAACTAGCTTTATTTTCTGAGCATATGAGCTAAATTTGTTTTTCTATTCTTTTCAATGAAAAACACATACAAAGAACTTATTGACCAAACCTATTATTTTCCTCAGGAAGGTTTCAAACTGAAAGAGGGCTATTTACAATTTAACGGTATTGATTTAAAATCAATCATTGATAAATATGGTACTCCTTTAAAACTTACCTACTTACCAAAAATTGGAAGCCAAATAGATAAAGCTAAAAACCTTTTTAGCAAAGCCATTAAAAAAAATAATTACGAAGGGAACTATTATTATTGTTATTGTACAAAGAGTTCTCATTTTTCTTTCATTATCGATGAAGTATTGAAGCATGGTGTTCATATCGAAACTTCACATGCCTATGATTTAGAAATAATAAAAAAGCTTTACTCCAAAAAGAAAATTAATAAAAGCATACATATCGTTTGTAATGGTTTTAAAACACCTGGTTATACTAAAAACATTTCCTACCTAATTAATAAAGGTTTTAAAAATGTGCTACCCGTATTAGACAGTAAGGAGGAATTAAATGTTTATGAAAAAAAAATCAGAACAACAGAGCCGGTAAATATTGGAATTCGGATTGCTGCTGATGAAGAACCTACTTTCGAATTTTTCACCTCTCGCTTAGGTATCAGAAAAGGAGATGTACTTGATTTCTATCAAAACAAACTAAAAGACCACAAGAAATTCAATCTAAAAATGCTACACTTCTTTATGAATAAAGGCATTAAAGATGATTTTTACTATTGGAAGGAATTACAATCTATCGTAACCCTCTATTGCAATCTAAAAAAAGAATGCCCTAGTTTGGACTCCCTGAACATCGGTGGCGGGTTCCCAATAAAGGACTCTCTCGCCTTTAAATTTAATTATAAATATATGGTAAACCAGATTGTGGCTACCATTAAAAAGATCTGCAAGCGACACCGAGTAAAAGCACCTAATATTTATACTGAGTTTGGTAGTTTTACGGTCGGCGAAAGTGGTGCTACGATTTACTCCGTTATTGGAGAAAAAAAACAAAATGATAAAGAGACATGGAATATGATTGATAGCTCTTTCATAACGACCCTGCCGGATATCTGGGGTATTGGTGAAAAGTTTTTGATGCTTCCGATTAATAAATGGAAAGAGGAAACCCATGAAGTTCATCTTGGAGGATTGACTTGTGATAGCCATGATTTTTATACCAAAGAAGAATATATAAACGCTGTTTATCTGCCCAAAGCACGGTTAGAAGACAAAGCCACTCTCAAAAAAGAATACGAACCGCTTTATGTTGGCTTTTTTCATACGGGTGCTTATCAAGATCAGATTAGTGGTTATGGAGGTATAAAACATTGCCTCGTTCCTTCTCCAAAACATGTTGTAATCGATTTAGATAAAAACGGAAAATTAGTTGATAAACTTTACGCTAAAGAGCAAAGTGCACAAAGTATGCTTAAGATTTTGGGATATTAAACTACCTTTTCCTGATAAGAATACACCGTAAAATTTTCTCCTCTACAAAAAGCCATAAGACAAATCCCACTTTCGGATGCAGTTCTTACCGCCATAGAACTTGGCGCTGAAACAGCCGCTAAAAAAGGAATCTGAGCCTTATAGGCCTTACGAACAATCTCATAAGATAAACGACCACTCACTAAAATCACTTTTGCCTGTTCCAAAATTTCTTGTAATAATAAATCTCCAATTACTTTATCAACTGCATTGTGTCTTCCAATATCCTCTTGTATCGACAGTAATTTACCATCTAAGGTGAAAGCTGCCGAAGCATGAGACCCTCCTGATTTTTCGAAAGTTTTCTGCGCCAACTGCATAGTGTCAAACATTTTTTCTATTGAAGTTGGACTCAACGTATCTTCATTAAATAAGGGTTCGCCTAATGTCAAATCTATTTCTTGTATTCCACACATCCCACAACTTGTTACAGACAATAAATTTCGTTTGGTTTCAATTCCTTTTTCTATTGCTTGTTCTTCAATGATAGCATTTACTTCTGTAATGTATCCCAAGGCATTTTTGTTGGTTATTATAAAATTGGGGTGTTTTTCTCTTTTAGTAAAAACATCCTCGGTGAGCAAAATGCCACGCACCAGCGCCTTTTCATTGCCCGGTGACCGCATAGTAATCGTATATGGATCTCCATTTACCGAAATACTTAGCATCTCTTCAACGGAAAGAATATCCTCTACCAATTGAGCCTCAGCCTTATTATATTTTTTGCCTTCTGCTTTTTCTACCACAATGTTATTTTGGTTTAGCTAAGATATTACACTTACAATAAATAAAGTACGGGAAACAAAAAGTCTCAACCTGAGTTGAGACTTATCACAAAATTCAGTTTATGAATTATTCCGACTTATAGTACTTTTCTGTTTTCCCAAAAAAGAAACTTAAGTCTTCATACTTTTTTATAAAATCTCTCAATGCCTGATTCGATTCAAATTTTTCAGTAATATGCTCAGTCACAGGCTCTAAACTTAGAATAGAGTTAGAGTTATTAATACTCATTCGATATAAATAATACGTCTTTTTAGAAGAATACTTGGATTTGCGATACACCTGTAAGTACACATTATCACCTATTCTAGAAGTATAACCATAATACTCCGATGGCTTACTCTTAGAAGTTTCAGAAGTTGAAGTTCGAATAAATTTGTATTCCGTATCGCTTTCTTTCTCTATTGTATACGTGTAAGAAGTGCTTCCCTTTTTCTCATATTCACCAAGTATATTTTCATTAATATTTTGAATCGGCGAATCATCAATAGGAACAGCAGATTTATATGGACAAGCCATAAATGTTAGAGATAATAATGCAACGCAAAAGGAATAAGCTAATTTTTTCATGTTGTTTGTTTTATAAAGTGTAAAATAATGAATTTTAAATAAATAGTTGAATACTACAAATGAACTATTTCCAATGGTTAGTATTTACCACCTTTAGCTGTAATGTTTTCGATAGGATGCCAAGTAGTTTTTATTTCTTGTAAATCCGAAATAAAAGATAGATGCTGATTTTCAATCTTCCGCCAATCATGAAACCAATGAAACGTTCTTTTTACATTTAATGATGCATTTTCTTGTATTGATTTCCATTCTTTAGCGTCATCGCGACAATAGATTAAGGCATTCACGTCCATATGACTGCTCATATGCTCTAGTAACTCTTTGTTTTTTCCTGTAAGGATATTTATAACTCCGCCTGGTACATCACTCGTGGCCAACACTTCGGACCAACTAATGCTGCACAAGGGCTTATTTTCACTAGCTAAGACTACGCACGTGTTTCCACCAGCAATGCAAGGCAAAATAGCGCTAATCAGCCCCAATAAAGAGCTTTCTTCCGGTGCAATAATTGCAGTAACGCCCATTGGTTCTGACACTGAAAAATTAAAATGTGAACTACTAACAGGATTTACAGAACTCGTAATTTGCTGAAACTTATCGCACCAACCGGCATAATAGATGCAACGGTCAATAGATTGTTCAACTTCTTTTTCGGCATTCACTCGTGAACTTCCTTGAAGCATCAATTCATCTATGAATTGTTTTTTTCGTCCTTCTAAAACCTCTGCTATCCTGTATAATATTTGAGAGCGATTAAAAGCAGTTTTAGCACTCCAGCCTTCAAAGGCTTTGCGCGCAACAACTACTGCATTGCGCAGATCTTTTCTGGAGGAGAGACAAACATTGGCGATTAACTCCTCTTTTTTATTATGCACCGGATAATAACGTCCGCTTTCAGTTCTTGGAAATTTACCACCGATATATAATTTATATGTTTTTAATACTTCTACTCTCATGCCATATTATTAAATAATTCATCTTATCCAGTTTTGGTGACCCAAACTGCGATCTCATCAAAAGTAATATTTAATGTAAGAAAGTAAAAAATTATAACCCTAAGTTACGTCCTATCCAACTTAATAATTTGCCCGCGACGAACAACAAATTCTTGACCACCTAATTTAAAACGCTGGCCTTCTTTAAGTTTAAAAAGGTCTTCCAAATCTTCTTTCATAGTATGTACACTACCTTTTGTTCTTTTAGCCAAGTTCAAATAGATTGGATTAATCCCATGATCCGTGCCGCAAAGAATGACTCGTACTGGTTTTTTTATGAGACCTTGCAACGACTTATCACGCATATCACTCCAATTGTCAGCAATTAGAATTACCTCTTTGGCATTAGGATTTTTATCAATGGCACGCAATACTGCTTCGATATCATTTTCTGGACTATCGCCACTACAACCTGTTTTAATTGTTTCGTAAACATACTTCACAATCGTATCTAAACTATTTGTATTGAACTGATGAACACCACCTGTTTTACCAATAATTTTTTTATCATTGGGCATTCCATCTCCGTCATTAAAAAAAGCAAAGGATGCAGGCTGGCTATTTTGTTGCAAACAAAACCATGCCATTACTTCAATATAATACTCTGACATACTACATGTGTAATCTGCAACGATTAAACCCTTAGACCAATTCTTATTCCGGTTTAGTACATTCCGGATTGGCGCAGGCGAGGTAGAGCGCATATGGGTTATAATATCTTCTTTTACATCAGCCGCACTGCGCGCTCCGTAGGGTGTAATTTCTTTATATTTTATCACAAAACCATGAAAGAGTTTACTAGCGTCATTATCTTTCGTAAAACCTAATTGTTCCACAAATCGCCAGCAAGCCATACTTTGGTTGAACACATCGGGTGCTTCTAGATATAAAGAAAATAATCTTTTCTTATTTAAGTCATCTTGCGATTTTTTGTCTTTATACTGCGTGTAGACATAATCTATACTGACTACATTGGTTAAGCCCGTATTTAAAACTTCCAGTACTTCTTCATTCAAAATCTTTTCATCATTGAATTTGAGTTTCACTTTTAAAGTTTTGATTTTACTGGTGACTGGTTCTTTTACGTATTTATAATGCCTAACCTTGACAGTATCAGCTGTTAGGTTAAAATGAATAGCTGTTTTAAGTTGTGAAAAACCACAAAAACAGGAAAACAGGAATACGAAGAATAAGAGGATTTTTTTCATAAGAACAAGTTTACGTATTAGAACCAACGACTATAATGACCATAAAATTGTTCAATTCATTGAAAAAATAATAATTTTCAACGTTAAAAAAATCTAATGTTTTAGGTAAGCTCCTAATCCATGCAACCCTCCTTCACGCCCAAAACCGCTTTCTTTATATCCACCGAATGGCGAGGCAGGGTCAAACTTATTGAAGGTATTAGCCCAAACAATACCGGCTCGCAAACGCTGTGTAAGGTTAAAAATCTTAGAACCTTTGTCTGTCCAAACACCTGCACTTAAACCATACGGGATATTATTTGCCTTTTCGATTACCTCCTCAATGGTTCTAAATGTTTGTATTGCCAAAACAGGGCCAAATATTTCTTCTTGCACAATTCTGTGTGATTGAGAAGTTTCCAAAAACAAAGTTGGCTTACAAAAGAACCCTTTTTTAGGCAGCCCTTTTTTACTTCGATAAATTTGAGCTCCTTCCTTAGTTCCCACTTTTACATATTCATTAATCCGTTTCAACTGTTCTTTAGAATTAATAGCGCCAACATCTGTGTTCTTATCCATAGGATCACCAACGATTAAAGATTCCATTCTTCGTTTCAACTTTTTGATAACCGTGTCAGCTATACTCTCTTGAACAAACAAACGCGAACCGGCGCAACAAACATGACCTTGATTAAAAAATATTGCATTCACAACACCTTCTACAGCTTGATCAATAGCGGCATCCTCAAAAATGATATTAGCTCCTTTACCCCCTAATTCTAGGGTCAACTTTTTATTCGTTCCCGCTAATTCTTTTTGTATCCACTTTCCAACAGCCGTGCTACCCGTGAATGCAATTTTATTAATATCCTTATGCTTTACAATTTCAGCTCCTACCTCTCCAAAACCAGTTACAATATTTATTACGCCGGGCGGAAATCCACAATCTTGAATTAATTCAGCCAATTTCATTGCGGTTAATGAAGTACTTTCCGCAGGTTTCAACACAACCGTATTTCCACAGGCTAAAGCTGGTGCTAATTTCCAAGCTGCCATTAATAACGGAAAATTCCAAGGTATTATCTGACCAACGACACCCAATGATTCTACTTTTTTACCCGGAAAAGCATAGTCTAACTTATCAGCCCAACCTGCATGATAAAATAAATGATTTGCTGCCAATGGGATATCAATATCTCGACTTTCACGAATAGGTTTCCCGCCATCCATACTCTCGATTACTGCAAACTCCCGCGCTCGCTCTTGAAGCATTCGAGCCAAACGATAGATATATTTTCCTCTTTCGTTGGCGGGCATTTTCTTCCATACTTTTTCGCAAGCTGTTCGGGCGGCTTTCACGGCCTTATTCACATCATTTTTGTTAGCTTGTGCTATACGAGATAATTTCTTTTCCGTAGCAGGATTAATACTATCAAAATATTTTTTAGAACTTGGTTTTACAAACTCGCCATTAATAAAAAGTTCGTATTTCTTTTTAATCTCAATATGATTGGTACTTTCAGGAGCAGCTGCGTAATTCCAGTTTAGGGTTGTTTTTTCCATTCTTAAACAACAAATTTAATCTCTAAGAATCCTTTTTATATAATTGTGACCTAGATAATCCTTTAGCTTTAAAAAATATACCCCTTTACTTAATGCCCTGAAATCTATTTCATTGTTTCTCAGTTTCCCTGAATTGACCATTTGTCCACCTACATTAAACACTTCATATTGATTAATTTCAATAGAACTCTCTATTCTGATAATATTAGTAGTCGGGTTCGGGTAAACAACAATTTTGTTTTGGTTTTCAAAATCGGTATTTACTGAAGTAGGAAAATTTTCGATATAGGCAATGTGATTAGAATTCGGAGACCACCAACCCGTTTTATTGAAGGCTCCAGCCAAGAAAATTTTACCATCAAACAATTCTATATCATTAACCGTGCTGTCTATGGCGCCCCAATTTTGATATGTATTGGTCATTAGATTAAGGGCATAGGTACCGATTAGCGGTTGAAATTGAAAACTTCCCCCATAAAAGAGAAAACTATCTACGCTTTTTAAGCAAGAAATATGATCTCCGTATTTAACATTTATATTAAAAGTATTGGTATCCAGCCATACAGATCCATTCCAATATTTCATATTGTAGATATCAAATGACCCTTTCATTATTCCTGCGGCATACAACTTACCCTGATGAACCTCAATTGAATGAACCGTATTTCGTAAACCCGTATACATTCCTGAAATGGTATTCCCGTCAAAAGAGAAAATATTGTAGCAATTCAAATATTGAATATTAAATCCGCCACCAATAATTAAATTACCATTATACACTTCCATATCATACATAGGGTTTATCGTGAAAGTAGGAAATAGATATTGCCATGTATTTAAAAGTGCATCATATTCAGCCAAGAAATAGTTACCACTTGAATCACTGAAATTTCCGCATGCATATAATTTACCATTATACTGTTCAAAATCATAAATCTTACCCCTAATTGATGAGTCTAACTGCCAACTTGAATTCACTCTGCGATACAAGTGATAAGCGTTACTATTTGCACTTTGAAAACGTTGCTCGCCTCCTAGCCAAAGCGTACCATTATACTCAATTGCAGCATTAAATTGACTTCGAGCAAACACACTACCATTTATAATTTCAACATCTATACCTTGCGAAAAATCTTCCCAAAAATATTGCCCACCAAGTTTCCGCCATTTTGCGATACCCATTGCATTGATAGAACTATCAATACGATTAAAATTTCCTAAAACCAGAAGATCCGTATCCAAAGAATGTAATTCAGTCACTTCGCCGTTGACACCATTGCCACAAGTGTTAAAAGCTGTTAGTGGAGCATAACCTGGCTGAATCCAAGCACACTCTTCCATGGTTAATCCTACTGTTTTCATCCAATGAACCGCTTTGGGATTTGTAATATCTCGTACATAAACCAAATTATTCTCTTGACTAATTTCTCTTGCTACATTTTCGAAACCACTTTCTTTCATTAATTGGCCTACGGCACAAAAAGTATTATACTGGTCAATAAATATTGGTGTTCGAGCGGCACAGTTTTCATTTTGCGGGAAACGCTTCTTTTTCCAATAAGCATTCAGAATATTTAAACATTTTAAACGATTGGCTTGTTGTTCTTTTTTTAAATGAGAAACATCACGATTTCGAAGTATTCTTTCTACCAACTGAAGATGAAGTTGAATTGACTCATTCTCTGTTTTAGGAATATTTTTGATTTCTAACGGACTGACATCAGACTGATTTAGCCACTCATTATTCACTTCAATTAAAAAAGGATTGGCACTTAATTGCACGGCCGTGCATATGGCAACTAGGAGAATCAGTTTTTTCATATCTTAAAGTTATAAAAAATATGTTCTACGTTTTGTTAAGGACAAAATCCTACACTCCTATCCATGTAAAATTAATCCTTTGAAATATAATCGTTAGAGTAATACACTCCACTTTCTTGTTTTGCTATTTGTAAAATAATATCGTTGGCTAAACTACTGGCTCCAAATCGGAACCATTCGTTGGTCATCCATTTTTGCCCGAGTGTTTCGTTGACCATTACCAAATATTGTAACGCCAATTTTGCATTTGAAATACCACCTGCGGGTTTCATGCCAATCATTTTTCCGGTACGATCATAATAATCAGCTATGGTTTGAAGCATTACAAAAGTTACTTCCATAGTGGCTGCTGGTGATATTTTACCGGTACTGGTTTTAATAAAATCGGCACCTGCGGCAATTGCAATCTCGCTAGCCTTTCGCACATTGTCAAGAGTAGAAAGCTCACCAGTTTCTAAAATTACCTTTAATCGAGCATCGCCACAGGCATCTTTCACTTTAGCAATTTCATCGTGAACAAAGTTATACTCTCCTTCCAAAAATTTTCCTCTGCCAATGACCATATCCACTTCATCGGCTCCGTGTTGTACAGCCAATTTTGTGTCGGCTAGTTTTACTCGTTGGTTAGAATTACCACTTGGAAACGCTGTTGCAACAGAGGCAACTTTAATAGTTGTATTCTTTAGTTCTTGAACGGCAGTTTTTACATGATTGGGATAGACACAAACGGCAGCCACAGTTGGTAAATCTGGAATATGATCCGCTACATGCTGTGCTTTGTAACACATTTGCTTCACTTTTCCTTTTGTATCTTTTCCTTCCAGCGTGGTAAGATCAATCATGTTCAAGGCTAATTTAAGACCCTGCATTTTACTCTCTTTTTTAATAGAACGAGTTCTAAATCGAGCCACACGTTCTTCTACACCAACTTGGTCAATCTTGGGAATATTAGAAAAATCTAGATTCATGAGCTGTCAAAAGTAACAATACTTCACAAGCAGTGCAAATGCTCCAAAAGAAACTAAAATTTATATTCTGAATTTAAATTATTAGAAAACACTTTCTGTAAAACAATTTCGGCTGATTGTATTAACCATAATATTAAAAAAATCCCTGCAGTAGATAATAATAGCAGTTTCATGTCTTGTTACATAGTTTTTTCATTTTTATACCTATTAGATACAAGTTAATTAAAAAAGGTTACAACATTATTCAACTTATTTCTGAAGAATAAAAAAACCGCAATTCTAACGAATCGCGGTTATAATTTTTATATAGAAATTCTTACTTATGCTGACTCAGTAATGCCGTGAACTCAGCTTGAATACTCACAGCACGATCTTTGGCGTACAATTTATGTATTTCCTGACCATACTCTTCTTTTGCTTTTTTCATCTCCATGGCACGTTCTTGCATTTTTTCAGGACGTGGACCCCATGTGAAAAGGACTTTATTATCTTCATCATAAGCAATCAACTTAGGTATCGCTCTTCCTTTTTTAGTCAAAAACTTATCCATAATATCCAAGTTCTCTTCACGCAACAGAATATCCATTTCAACATTGAAAGAGAAGTCTACCATTTTACTAATAATTGGTAAGTTTTGCGCGGCATCACCACACCAGCCTTCGGTCAAAACAACCCAACGCTGTCTGACTGTTTTTACCAAAGCACCTTTTAAACGGTCATTAATTTTAACCGTTTTATCCAATCGAGTCATGCGAGCTACATTCACCTTTGTGTAATCCAGCATTTCATCCGACTCATCTTTGTCAGTCGTTTCGCCATTGCCCATGCACTCATCAACCAAGGCACGATAGGTTGTATAAGTATATTTATTTCTATTTTCTAGATCAAATTTGAACTGCATATTTATTAAACGAACTTTAAGGGTTCTGATTACAAACATACTTTAGGAATACGAAGAAATTAACTAAATAACCCATTAGCTTATCCCAAATGATTAACATTTTTAGGTTGATTTTGAACTACTTGTGGATTTCATTATTTGTGATACTTCTTCTTTGCTCAAATAACGCCATTCTCCCGTTTTCATTTTGCCTATTTTGACGTTCATAATGCGGGTTCTATTGAGTTTGCGCACTGTGTAGCCGAAATGCTCGCACATTCGTCTAATTTGTCTATTTAAGCCTTGAGTAAGGGTAATTCGGAAGGCAAACTGATCCACTTGTCTGATTTTACAAGGCAAGGTCTTTTGATCTAATATTCGGACCCCTTTTTCCATTTTTTGCAAAATATCCTCGCGCAACGGTCTTTCTACCACCACATGATATTCTTTTTCGTGTGCATTGCCGGCACGCAAAATTTTGTTGACAATGTCCCCATCATTTGTAAGAAAAATTAAACCTTCACTCATTTTATCCAAACGACCAATTGGGAATAAGCGCTCCTTATGTCCTATAAAATTGATGATATTATTTTTCTCCTTACTGTCCGTTGTAGAAACAACTCCTCGTGGTTTATTCAGTACAATATAAATTGCTTCCCGTTTTGGTTTTGTTTTTATCCTACGACCATCTACTCGAACATCATCACCCGCCTGAACACGAGCTCCTTTTTTGGCATATTTACCATTAATCGTCACGAGTTCCCATTCAATATATTCGTCTGCTTCTCTTCTTGAACAGAAGCCTGAAGAACTAATAAATTTATTCAGTGATATGGAATTTTCGTTTGACATAATGTTGGAAGACACAAAGTTCGTGTTTTCTGTGGTAAACATTGTCAAAAAAGAAACATCATGTATTAAAAATACTAAAACAGTATTAATGGAAACATGTTTAAATTTGAAACATGAAACTCCTTGTAAAAATTC
This sequence comes from uncultured Chitinophagaceae bacterium, assembly GCA_964389575.1. GTDB lineage: Bacteria > Bacteroidota > Bacteroidia > Chitinophagales > Chitinophagaceae > JAGNRR01. Next base: position 5,532 of record CAYMFF010000054.1, on the reverse strand, counting down.
TTTCCCTCTTTTTGCTTGTTAGCTGCGGTGATAAACCTTCTCATGATCAATACTTAAAGCTTGATAAACGAAAACTAGAAAAAAGTATTGATAATTACAAAGTAGATTTATACAAATTCGTTAAAACAAGTATTCGTGCTTCGGTAGCTTCATCAGACGACCCCGAGCTAAAAAATCTACAAGATGATTTGCAACAATTCGTTGAAAAAATATCTTCTAATCAAGGCGAATTGAGCACATCAGATTATCTAACCATTTATCGCTTATATAAAAAACTAGATCAGTTTACAGCCGAAACTGATGAAGATGAGTACCCTACTTTTATAGACTTTTTTGCAACACTAAATAATGAAACTAAAGCACATACTCTGCTTAGCGGAAAAGAAAAACAACGAACCCAACAAATAGAACATGCTGTATTAAGTGCTGTTGTAACTGCTAGTTCCAGCGTAGGTAAAGAAATAGCCCTGTACGAATGCTCTAAAATCAATGCAGACCAATTAGAAGATAGCGAGATTAAGATACTGACGCGATTATATTGTAGCATCCTTTTTTATCAACAAGGACTGAAGTATTTAGCCGAGGACGGACTTAATAAAAACATCGAGCTTCTTGAATCTCAACCCGAAATGCCCATGCTTTTGACAGCATTATTATTAAATAAAGATTCAATAAATCCAAAACAAGCCTCGCTGACCATACATTCTTTAAATTATCTTTTCAGAGGTTTGGTTCGCTTGAAACTTTGGTCAAAGGAAGATCATCTAAGAGGATTAGAAGAGCTTGAAGTTTTTTTAAGTGATAGTAAAAAAATGGGCGCTAATAATGAGCTTGTATGGGTAACCGGTTCGTATGTTTTCTTAGAAAAAAACGAAACTGAAAAGGCCATCCCGTACCTAGAAAAATTGAGCAAGAGTCCGTTGGTAGCTAACGACGAAAAAAAGCAATTAGTAGCCTCCATGCAATATCTAAAAAAACGCGATAAGAACAGCAAGTGGAACCGTGTGAATGACAAAGTATTCATGGGGAAAATTGCTACTCGATATGTTTTTTCAATAGTAAAAAAACAAGATTGGGAAACTATACTGAAAGAACAAGGAGTGCCTCACACAAATGAAATGTTTCGTCTTATTCAAAATACAGAAGACCTCTTGAAAGGAATCAATAAATACGATATGACTGACCTCAAAGAAAAATCAAAGAAAGGTATAAAAGGAGGCGCCAAACTTTTACGAAGCTTGAAAAAATCGCTCTAATTATTTATGATTTCTTAGGGCCTTTTTTACGGCCATAAAACTTTCGTTTATTTGGATTTGGCTTTTTACCACCACCCTGCGGTCGCTTGTTTCTATTACCTCCACCGCCTTGTTTCGCCGGTTTCTCTGGTGGACTATCATCATGAAATGGCTGGTCCGTAATTAAGGGAACTTCTTGCTTAATCAATTTATGAATGTCCTTAAGATAGGAACGCTCGTCAGCTGCGCAAAAGGAAAAAGCCTGTCCGCTGGCTGAAGCTCTACCTGTGCGACCAATGCGATGCACATAAGACTCCGCCACATTGGGTAAGTCATAATTTATTACATGTGAAAGTTCGTCTATGTCAATTCCTCTGGCTGCAATATCTGTAGCAACAAGCACAGAAAGTTCACCATCTTTAAAAGCATTCAACGCCCGTTGTCGTTGCGGTTGCGATTTGTTACCATGTATAGCTGCGGCATTTATATCATTGCGCTTCAATAGTTTTACTATTTTATCAGCACCATGTTTTGTGCGCGAAAAAACCAAAGCTGTTTCTATATCCTCCGTTTTCATGAGGTGCAATAAGAGTTTAATCTTATTGGGTTTGCTTACATAATACATCGATTGTTCAACTTTTTCCGCCGTTGTTTTTTCAGGAGCGATAGTTACCTGCTCCGGATTGCCCAAAATCTGTTTTGACAAATCCACAATTCTTGGAGCCATAGTAGCACTAAAAAAAAGTGATTGCCTTTGATGTGGAAGCAACTTGATAATTTTTTTAATGTCATGAATAAAACCCATATCTAGCATTTGGTCTGCTTCATCTAATACAAAGTATTCAATATCTTTTAGTGTGATATAACCTTGCCCGATTAAATCCAACAATCTACCCGGAGTTGCAATCAAAATATCGACACCTCTATTTAAAGCAGCTACCTGTTTTCCTTGTTTTACTCCACCAAAAATTACCGTATTATATAAACGAGTGTGTTTTCCATAATCGGTAAAACTTTCTTCAATCTGAATAGCGAGTTCTCGTGTTGGTGTCACGACTAAGGTTTTAATTTTACGTTTGCCTTTCTGTTGTATTTGATTCTCATACATCTGCTGTAAAATAGGAATCGCAAAAGCTGCTGTTTTTCCTGTACCTGTTTGGGCGCAACCTAATAAGTCTTTACCCTTCAGAAGAATAGGAATGGATTGTGCTTGAATGGGTGTTGGGGTTGAATATCCTAAAGCATCTAGTGCTTGGAGTATTGGTTGTATTAAACCAATTTCTTTAAATGTCATAATATGTAATAAAAGTCAAAGGTAGTTAAATAAAAAACGAAAGGAGTTCTCCTGAACTCCTTTACATTACCATAAGATTTAGTGAAATTTATATTTTGGCTCCTTCCTTACCCAAAGCTTTTAATACTTTTTTCTTTCGATTAAAAGCCATGAGTAAAAGAACGGGTACAATTATCAAAGTAATAATAGTTGCAAATGCCAACCCAAAAATCATAGTCCAAGAAAGTGGGCCCCAGAAGGCGACATTATCTCCACCAAAATAAATAAGCGGATTACCGGTTTCAAATAAGGAAGCGAAATCCATATTTAAACCAACAGCCAACGGAATCAAACCAGAGATAGTAGATATTGCTGTTAATAGAACGGGCGTCATTCTCGTTCGTCCAGCTTCAATGATAGCCTCTCGAGGTGCGTACCCTTCTTCTAATTTTAAATCAGCAAACTCTACGAGTAATATTCCGTTTCGAACAACGATACCCGCAAGCGCTACAATTCCAATACCTGTCATAATTATGACCATGTCCATTCCAAAGATTCCAACACCCAATAAAACACCTACTACACTTAATAAAATTTCGCTCATAATAATCATAGAGCGGCTGAACGAGTTAAACTGAATCATAAGAATTAAGAAAATAAGCGCCATTGAAGTTAACAAAGCACCTCCTAAAAAGGCAGCGGTCTCTGCTTGTTCTTCTTGCTCTCCTCCCATTCTAATATTAACTCCAGCAGGAGCATTGAATTGATCAATCTCACCTTGTACTTCTGCTACTACTGTATTCGCATTAAAATCACTCAATACATTAGAGCTCAAACTAATGATTCGTTGTTCGTCCTTGCGTTTAATTCCACCATAGGTATTTCCATAATCTAAATCAGCAAAACTTCCCAAAGGCACTTGTCGCACAGCACCACCCATTCCCATATCACGATACGTAACTGGTAGGTTTTTTACAATATCAATATTGTTACGTTGCTCTTTTTTCAAACGAACCATAATTGGATAATCATCATTGGCATCTTTAAATCTCGAGACTTCCATTCCAAACATCGCTGTTCTTAAATCTCCAGCAATTTGCCCTGTACTAATTCCTTCCATATTCAATCGACTGCGCTGTATATCAAAAACAATCTCGGGCTTATTTGCCTGGAAATCACTTTTCAATTCTTCTACACCACCGATTTGTTTATCGTCCAAATAGCGTTTTAAACTTCGCGAAGTGGCAATCAAACTATCCAAATTCTCGCCGGTAATTTCGATCAAAATAGGTTTTGCTGTCGGCGGACCACTACTTTCTTTTTCTACCACGATTCGCGCACCGGGAATTCCTTTTACTTCATCTCTTATTTTATCCAACACTTCTTGGGTAGACTTGCCGTTTCTTTCTGCAAATTTTACAAAAGAAACCGTAATCTTACCCCGGTTGGGATACTCTCCAATTTCACCACCTTGCGTATTCGTAGCTCCTACTTTTACATTAGAAACTACTGAAGTAATTAAAGGATGCTTTTTCTTTCCGGTCTTATCATAACCCGTGGCTTTATACACTTTCTCCTCTAACTGTTGTAATACTTCATTAGTCTTATTCTGATCTGTACCTTCTGGTAAGGTTAGATAGACATAAGTAAAGTTGGGTTCAGACTCTGGGAAGAAAAGAACATTGGGACTACGAACACTGATTAAAATAAAAGAAAAAATAGTTATGGCTACAACTGCAGCCAGTACCCAACCTCTTCTATCTAGTATTTTTTCTAAACGACGCACATACCAATTTTGTACTTTGGGCCAGACATTAGTTTGAAAAGCATGAATCAATCTTACTAAAACATATTTATTAAGCAAGAAAAGTAAAAAGAAGAAGATAGTCAAATTCCCCATCAAAACACTGCCCGCTATATAAGAGCCGATGGCAACTATGGCAAACCCAATAGCAGTAAAAGTTGTTTTATTCGTCCATTGAATCTTGTCTCCTTTTTTATACTCATCTTTTTTCATAAAGGAAACTGCAAACACTGGATTGATAAAGTAAGCAACCACCAGTGAAGCCACTAAAGTGATGATTAAAGTAATCGGCAAAAAGAACATAAACTCTCCTATCACTCCGCTCCAAAAAGCCAATGGAATAAACGGCAAAAGAGTTGTAATAGTACCCGCCAATACAGGCAAGAAAACTTCCTTGGTCGCTTTTTCTACAGCGTCTTTTATAGGCAGATCTTCTTCATGAAAAATCCTATGCGCATTTTCTATTACCACAATGGCATCATCAACTACGATACCCAAGGCTAGTAGGAAAGAGAACAATACAATCATGTTCAATGTAAAATCAATACTGGGCATGACCATAAAGGCTATGGCCATAGAAAGTGGCACTGACATCGCCACAAAAATGGCATTGGTGGTACCCATAAAAAACATTAGTATGAGCGTCACAATACAGAAACCAATAATGATGGTATTGATTAAATCATGCAAGGTTACCCGTGTATTTTCACTTTGGTCAGCAGTTAGTTTAATGCTCAACTCCTTAGGCAATTCATTGACTTGCATTTCCTCGATAATCTCATTAATCTTATCACTGGCATTAATCAAATTTTTACCCGCGCCTTTAATAATATTTAAAGTGATTACATTCCTTCCATCCAAACGAGCAAAACTCTCTGGGTCTTCGTACGTATCTTTTACTTCCGCAATGTCACGAAGATAAATAGCCGCACCCATTGGATTTTTTACCGTGAGATTCGCAATTTCTTCAGCATCTTGAAAAACTTTTTTGATAGATAATAATCGCTGCTCACCATCTACTGTTACCTGTCCTGGTGTAGCTTCTACATTTTCAAACGCAATGGCATTTTGAATATCGCGAAAAGATAATTGAGTAGCACTCATTTTAAACAGATCAACATTTACCTGAATTTCTCGCTCTAATCCACCTACTTTATCAACGCGTTTAATCTCTTTTAAATCTTCGATGCGATCTTTAATACGATCAGCATATTTTTCTA
>CAYMFF010000053.1:0-20668 GCA_964389575.1 uncultured Chitinophagaceae bacterium | reverse complement strand
AGGCTAAAACATCAACCGCCACCAAGGTATCGTCATAAACAAAAGTGGCTTCATAAATTACGTGCTGTCCATCAGCCAGTAAACGTTGGGTTTCTTTAGCCGCCAAAATATTAGGATAATCTTGCCCTGCAGTGGCGTCTATACCACCTGGCCACAACTGCTGCGCCAATACACCCACATCTTGCCCCGTATCAAAAATGGCTTGCTGGCTCACATCTACTTTATCTTGTAAATTGTATTTATGTTTATAAAGCCAAAGCGATTTCTCGCATTGTAGGCCTCGGATTATTTTTGATTTGCTGAGCATGGGTCAAATGTAAGCACTAGCTGCGCAGTCTATTTACGTTCCTAAAAAAATAGTAAACACCTCTTATTAAGCTAGAGCTATACTTTTTTACAATCAAATGACACCCACAAAAAAGGCGACTTGGATTTTGGAATTATTTTTGTAGGTATTTACACGTTGAGACTACTACTAAGCATACTAAGCCTTTTCTTGATTTCTACTGGCGCCTCTGGCCAAAGCTTTGAGGGCAAATGGCTAGTAGAGAAAAAAGACGCCTATGTGGTGATTTATAAAAAAGGCAATCAATACTTTGGCAAAGTGTATAAAATAGGTGGCTACAAAAAACAAAAGCTAGACATCAAAAACCCAAATAAAGCTTTACGCAAGAGAAATGTACAAGGCCTAGAATTTTTGACCAACTTCACCTTACAAGACAAGGAATTAGTAGGTGGCAAATTATATGACTCGCGCTCAGGCAAAACCTATAAAGGCAAAATGTGGCTTGAAAACGGAAAACTAAAACTTCGGGGTTACCTAGGTATCTTTTATGAAACCCGCACTTGGACCAAAGTGAAATAAAAAATAGACCACGCTGGGCGTGATCCATTCCTTTTTTTTAACTCCTTACAGATTATCTCAGAATAATTTTATGCTGATATCGGAAATCGGTACTATTATTTTGAATGCGAATTAAATACATTCCTTTGGGTAAATCAGCCATATCAAATTCTTGTTTCAACTCTCCCGTAGCAGAACTAGATACATTCTTAGAACGAACTAACTGACCCGTTTGATTGTAAATCATAAATTCATAGTCACCCTGTGGTAATTTATTCATTTCGATACTAAAATGATTCTGAACAGGATTTGGATACACTTTAATACTATGATTCTTAGCCAAAATATTGGGTGTAGATAAACCACCATTGACCACAGCTATGCTATCATCTATTGTACCGTCCTGCAATGAGTCTATTAGTATCACCACTTTTTGCCCTTGGCTAGTAGGTCGCAATTGTATGATATGATTGGTCTTGGGAGTAATCGCTATTTTTTTTGTATTCCATACAAAATTTTCAGTGGGAGCTAAATAGCGTACATATAAATTATAATTATTGCCCGCATTTTTACCATTCAATAATTTAAAATTATACTGGTCTAAGGTTTCAAATCGAAGGGTATCATTTTGCTCTATTTTAAAACTATCAACCGACACAAACGATTCTTCATTACCCGGACCATAGTTTGACGCTAGTTGCACAAACTTATCAGTAGCATCTGGGTTTTCTACTTTAATAATTTCATTTTTATTAATTATAATATCGGTTTCGGAAGGCAAAGCCGCTCCTCTAGAAAAAAGCATTTCACCAGATGGATAAGACAAGGTCCATTTTGCGACTCCGTTACACGAACTAATATCGGTCCGGGTGTCTAATAACCCATCTACATGTAGCATAATTGGCGGCAAATCCGAATCCATAATATAATCGGGTCTCATGCCCGAAAAATTATTGGTAATCACATTCCCACTTTTTATAAACTGATTGGCACTGGCATTATCATTTATGATATAGTCGCAGGCATTTTTTGTATAAAAAATACTTTTATTACCGATGGTTTTATAGCTCATTCCTGGCGATCCATTAATTGTTGGACGCGAAACTATTTCCGCAGGCGTGGCGACATTTGTTTCATAAATCGTAGCATTTGGATAGTAAAATGCCAGCGTATCTGTACCAAAGCTATGGTGTTCTATAATGTAACCCGTAATAGGATCATAGACTACCAAGGGATATTCGTTGGGGTAATTAGGATCAATAATTGCAATAGAATCTATAGGATAATCATAAACAAACTCTCTCGTCACACCTATTGGTGCCACACTGTGATAGCCCACCTGATTATTACCAAAGTCTATTGCCCAACTCATTATACGCGCGCTATCATTATTCATGATGGATTGTGCTATAGCCGAGCTTGCATTGCGCGTTTGGTTAGCAAATTGTGGTCCCGTTCCATTTAAATAAACATCTCCGTGTGCCACTTGCACATCTTTATACTTACTGATACTTTCATCATAGTAGTCTAATTGCAACGAAGCCATTGTTTCCATTAACGGAAGATTCATGCCGGTACTGAGCGAGTCATACATCGTAATACTAGCTAGTCCACCCATATTATTTCCAAAGCGATTCGTTAGAACCGAAGGATCACGAAAGTGCTGCAACGCAAATGCCGACAGCCCATGGCAGTTTCCTTGAAATTCATGGGTAGAAACATTGAGCCAATGGATAATTGATGATGACTTGGGCTTCTTAGTACCGTTGGTGGTAATATACAAACTGTCTTCTTCCTGAGCTTGTACAAATGCGAACCACGAAGGGTACACTTGCCCTTGATTATAAAAAGTCGTTTCTTGTGGAGTTAAAGGAGCACCGTTAAGAGGAACCACATAATTTGCCATAAAGGCATCATTAGAATTTAACCAAATATCTTTATTTACATAGTCATAATGGTTTAGATCATAGTCGAAATAATCATTCGAATTTGCAATACCAAATGGACCATTCAAACCTAAATGCTCAGCGCCGTACTCATTGGTAATGGCAAAAAATCCTACTTTATCTCCACTAGGTAAGTTTACAAAACCTACAATATCATTGCTATCATTTATACCTTGTATACTAGAACCATTTGGCGTTTTGGTTTGCGAAAAAATAAAATTAGCATCTGATTCATAATTAGCCGTAGTGCCCGATAATTGAGCTATCGTCCCTTGCCATTGACCTAAATTATCTCGATACTCAACCGCCGCCATATTATTATTGTTGATATCATTAAATTTAGTTCTAGACTGAGCACTTACAATCCTTGCATTATAATCCTGAAAAGCATTGGTATTATGATCAAAAACTACCGCACGATATTGTGTCCCATTCAAATACCAACCACTAACCTGATTGGCATCATTAATTCCTAAGCCGTAGGTATTATATTGGGTAGTTCCTATTTGCCTTCTCTTCAATCCTGAAACCGTATTGGGCGGAAAAACAGTTTCATAGTTAATCCAACGATTCACCGCTCCTGCTCCTGACCGCACGGCTCCTACTCCGACTGAGTTGTTGTTTAAACGTGTAGGCTGCTGATTTTGGCTGGTCATAGAACCATTCCAATTTACTTGTACAATACTTTGCACACCCAATGCAGCAGTAAACTCGCCTCGGAATGTAATCGCTGCCGTTATTGAGGTATAGGCCGTACCCAAAATCTCTCCAGCATTATTAATACCCGTTATTTTTGTATGCGTATAAGCCGGATGGCTATATAAATGGTACTTATCATTTTTTAAATCGTACACAAACCCTTCAAAGGTGCTCGAAGCACTTAAAAAATAACCGACAATTAAATCGTTATCATTTATATCTAAAAAAACCGTTTCAGGAGACGTAAAAATTCCACTTGAATAGCGCAAGGTATCCCAATAAGAATATTTCTGTATAGGAGCTTGAGCAAAAGAAGATGTAGCAATTCCTCCGATTAGGAGAATAAGAATAAACACTTTTTTCATAATACTTAATTTGGTCTTACGAATTTATCAAAAAATAATTGGAAATAAAAAAGCGCGCCTCCTTTTTTGACAGCACTATTATCTCTTTGAGTAGTTAATATGTAAAAACGAACTATATTAATTTATTAGACCTCCCTCCTAATTATTTTTTGCATTTGAGCCGAAGCCGTAACATAGACCAATCTCAATAATCGATTTCCCAAAACCAAAATTAGAATATACGCCAAAGCCATCGGCAAGATTCACTTTAGCACCCACCATAGTAAGTTGAGCACCCAACGGAATAGCATTCCCGATTAATTGTCCAAAAGGAGAACTAAAATTTGGATCATCAGAATATTCGGTATAATTAAAATGATTGTAACCCGCACCTAAACCGCTGTATAATGCCATTCTACCAGAACGTAGCCAATAAAAATTCATCTCGGCATAAACACCAAAATTTGTAATGTCGCAGCCTTCCCTACCTTGTTGTAATTGACTGTTTGCATCAGTATATTCTATGGAATAATCAACTTGAGTTTTGGCGTAGGCCAATTGAATACCCACTGAAATTAAATCCGAAGCCAAATATTCACCTCGCAAATAAATGGGCCCCTGGGAAGATATCTCACGATCTGCTGCATCAACAGATATTAGACGAAGTGATAATACTGTGGGAAATCCATAACCAGCCGATAAAATACTCGTTCCACTTTCATAAACTTGAGCAGTTGACGAGAAGGTTATGAGAAATAGCGAAAGTATAATTATTCCTTTTTTCATAGTTGAACTAAGTTAGCAAATCATGTAGAACTTTTTAATCTTTAAAAAAAAAGAAAGCGAAATTAAATTCCCGCTTTCACAGAATCATTTGAATAATAATTCGTTTCATTCTGATTTATGACGTTTTTAAGTTTTTCGATATTTTCTACTTCTTTATCTTTAAAGGAACCCGTTAGTGTTTCCATCCAACCCATCATAGCACTCATGGCTAGGTTTTTACCTTTTACAACACTTTCGGTTTTAATTTCTGTTCCGCCTTCCTTTTCTGCAAAAGTCATTTTTTGATCAAACGTACCAAAATCACTTTCAAAATGCATATCAATATGTTCAAATTCAGTTCGCGATGTGATTGTTTCTATCATCTCAAACGCATCTTCTTCAGTACTGGGTTTCACAACCACTTTATACTTTGCTCCTACTTGATTCGCTTCGCCACTAATCAATGTTTCACTCACAAATCCATCCAGCCACAAAGACAATTTACTTGGATCTTCAACCACTGCCCAAGCTTCCTTAATTGGCTTATCCACCTGAATCGTATGACCATAATCCACAGAGGGCTTAATAAGTCCCATTACAAAAAATAAAATTAGCAGTGTTGCGGCTACTAAAAAAAAGTATTTTAAAAATTTCATAGTTTAAGAATTTTGACCAAAGTAATAAAAAATTAATACTATTTACATAAAATATGGAATTCAAGCTTTTTTATCATCAATAAGAATATGAATTCTAAACTATTATTTACAATTGTGATGGGTATATCCTATTCATCACTTGCATCGGCCCAGCTTACAGATCAAGAAATACGAAATTTTAAAGGCGGTCGTGTAAAACCTGACACCAGTTTTGTTTATTCATTGCCCTACCAAGCTGGAAAAAGAATTCTTTTTGTACAAGGTGCCAATAGCAAAATGAGCCACAAAGACGAATTATCATTTGATTTTAAAATGAAAAAGGGAACGCCTATTTGCGCTGCGCGGGCAGGAAAAGTAATTGAAGTAAAACGCGATAGTAAAGAAGGTGGATTAGACCCTAAATTTTACAATAGTGGTAATCATATTATTATCGAACATAAAGACGGTAGCCGAGCTATGTATTGGCATTTGGATTATCAAGGTACTCAAATCAAAAAAGGCGACATGGTTCATCAAAACCAACCCATCGGTCACTCAGGCAATACGGGCTATTCCGCTTTTCCACATTTACATTTTCAAGTAATTGACAAAAATGGCCAGGAAATACTTCCCAGATTTAAAACGCACAAAGAAGTTCGATATCTAAGACCAGGACGTTGGTACAAAAGTAAATAAATGCCCCTTTCTTTTTTAGCCAATACAACTCGATTATTTTGAATAATAATTAGCTAACTTTAAATGCTAATTATGAAAAATATCCTTGTCGCGACATTGCTCGCATCTGTAATTATCAGTAGCGCAATGAGTTGTAAAAATTCCACGGACTCTGCTATGAAGAATAACCTATTGCTCCAAGAATGGACTGGTCCCTATGGTGGTGTTCCCGCTTTTGATAAAATGAAAATCAGTGATTTAAAACCAGCTATTGTAGCCGGCATGATAAGCAACTTAGCAGAAATAGATTCCATAGCCAATAATCCCGAGCCACCTACTTTTGAGAATACCATAGTAGAAATGGAACGCGCTGGGAAAGAACTCGATTTAGCATTTCAGTATTACGGAATATTTAGTAGTAATATGTCCTCGCCAGAATTTAGAAAAATAGAAGAAGAACTATCTCCTGAAATTTCTGAGTTCTCATCTAAGATTACACAAAATGAAAAATTATTTGCTCGCATAAAGTCGGTGCATGAGGCTTCGCAAACGAACCCACTAGCAGCAGACCAACAACGAGTTGTAGACTTAATTTATAAGCGTTTTGAAATGAATGGTGCAGCTCTAGATGCCGAAAAGAAAAAACAATATGCCGAAATTGAAAAAAAGTTATCTGCTCTATACACAAAATTCTCAAACAATGTACTGCATGATGAAGAAGGTTATATCACCTTTTTAACAGAAGATCAATTGGGTGGACTGAGCGAAGGATTTAAAAAGTCAGCCGCTCGAATAGCCGAAGACAAAAAAGAAAAAGGGAAATATGCAATTACAAATACACGTTCTTCTATGGATCCTTTTCTCACTTATTCTACAGAGAGAGCATTGCGTAAAAAAGTTTGGACCAATTATTACTCACGAGGTGACAATGATGATGAATATGATAACAATCAGCTAATTGCCGATATTTTAAAACTACGTCGGGAAAAAGTTGAAATACTGGGGTATAAAAATTATGCAGAATGGCGCTTGCAAGACCGAATGGCTAAGAAGCCAGAAAATGCTATGAATCTGATGCTTAAAGTTTGGAAAGCCTCCATTGCTAGAGTAGATGAAGAAGTAGCTGATATGCAAGCCGTGGCAGATAAGTTAGGAGACGATATCACGATAGAACCTTGGGACTATCGCTATTATGCCGAGAAAGTGAGAGTAGAAAAATATGACTTAAACTCTGAAGAGGTAAAACAATATTTACAACTTGATAAACTAACCGATGCCATGCACATGGTAGCAGGCGAATTATTTAATTACAACTTCACCCCCTTGGCAGAAGGCAGGGTACCCGTTTTTCACGAGGATGTAAAGGTTTGGGAAGTAACCGATAAGACAAGTGGTAAAAATGTTGGACTTTGGTATTTAGACCCTTATGCTCGTGAAGGAAAACGTTCTGGCGCTTGGGCAACTACCTATCGCTCTTATGACAACTTTGATGGCGAAAAGAATGTGCTGGCTTCTAATAATTCTAATTTTGTAAAACCGGCCCCTGGCGAAGCGCTATTAGTTTCTTGGGATGATGCGACTACCTTCTTTCATGAATTTGGTCACGCATTGCATTTCTTCTCAGCTAATGTAAAATACCCAACATTAAACAGCGGTGTACGAGATTATACTGAGTTTCAGTCTCAATTATTAGAGCGTTGGTTGGCTACTGATAAAGTCATAAACGGCTATTTACGTCATAACAAAACAGGCGAACCAATGCCAGCAGCATTGATCGCAAAAATTAAAAAAGCCTCAACCTTTAATCAAGGATTTTCAACCACCGAATATTTAGCCTCGGCCCTTATGGATATGAAATTGCATTTAACAGACCCTACAAATATTGATATTGACAAATTTGAAAAAGAAACATTAGCAGAACTAAATATGCCAAAAGAATTACCAATGCGACATCGCACGCCGCATTTCGGACATGTATTTTCTGGCGAAGGATATGCAACTGCTTATTACGGGTATATGTGGGCCGATGTACTAACTTCGGACGCATCAGAAGCGTTCAAAAACGCACCAGGTGGTTTTTATGACAAAGACTTAGCGGCTAAAGCCATTAAGTTCTTATTCTCACCGCGCAATGCTATTGACCCCGCAGAGGCTTATCGATTGTTCAGAGGACGAGATGCTGATGTAAACGCTCTTATGCGTGATAGAGGCTTCCCCGTGCAATAATGAAATCAAGAAAACCCCAAGCCTATGAAAAGTAAATTTAATAGCTAGTATTATGATATTACTTCTTCTCATACTCATCGTAGGAGCTCTTATAACGGCTTTTTATCTAGACTTAAAAAAGACAAATTCTTTGCAATACAAAAGAGCTTATTATTTCATAATGGTTGTACTTGCTTTGATTGCTTTTAGCTTACTCGGCGACTTTTTTAGTGGAAACATTTTATAAATGAAACGGTTTCAAGGAATTATTATCTCTGATATTCGTTTTTGGATTGCAATATTTTTTATAATTCGCCTGTATGGCATTACACAGCCTCCGCTTGAAGTTGGACACAATTGGCGACAAACGAGTGTCACTATGCCAGCTAGAAATTTTTTAGAAGTTGATAATAATATATTATACCCTCGTGTTGATTTTGCTGGAAACAAAACTGGCATAACAGGCATGGAGTTTCCATTATTAAATTATCTCATCTACTTGACTAGTGAGATTTTGGATTATCAACATTGGTATGGCAGACTTATCAATTTATCAATATCTAGCTTGGGTTTGTGGTTCTTCTTTAAACTTATAGAAAAATACTTTACAAAAGAAATTGCCTTTAATGCTACTATAATTTTAGGCGTTTCAATTTGGTTTCAATTTTTTCGAAAAATCATGCCAGACACATTTGCCATGTCTCTTTTATTGGCAGGTTTTTATTATGGCACTAACTATTTAGATAATGATTCTAAAAAATCATCTACTTCTCACCTACTACTTTCTTTAGTTTTAATCAGTTTAGCAACACTTTCTAAAATTTCAAGTGGATACTTTCTTATTCTATTTATTCTATACTTTTTAAAATCCGATATCCTACTAAAAAGAAAAGTATATTTTTCAATCTTTCTATTTATGAGTTTACTACCAACTTTGGTTTGGTATTTTTATTGGTCACCCTATTTAATCTCTTACTATGAATTTGAGCATTATTTTATGGGCACGAGTTTTTCGAAAGGTGCTCAGGAGATTTTTCAGCAATTCCCACAGACATTAAAACGGTTTTATGACACTGCTTTAAAATACATTGGTTTCTTAGTCTTTATTCTTGGAATGTATTTCAGTATCATTCAAAAGAACAAAAAAATAGCATGGATTCTTATTCTTAGCCTTTTTGCATTTTCAATTTTAATACTAAAAGTTGGTGGCAAGTTTCCTCATCATGACTACTATGTTATTCCGTTTGTGCCTGTTATGGCATTAATAGCATCTTATGGCCTGACCAATCTGAAGTCGAAAAAAATAGCTCTCATTTTATTAATAGCCATATCAATTGAAGGCATAGCTAACCAATCAGCTGATTTCAGAATTAGAACAAATGAAAAATTCTTAACTGAATTAGAAAATGACTTAGATGCTGTTAGTAAGCGAGCTGATCTAATTTTAATCAATAGTGGTTATTACCCAACTCCTATGTATTTCGCTCATCGCAAAGGTTGGATTGATTGGAATTTCAATATTCAACACCCTGAATTTGTCAATGCCCGAATTCAAGAAGGTTTGAAATACATTTTAATTCTAAAACGAAGTTTTGGAGAAGACCTAAAACTACCCTATCCAGAAATAATCAATAATGCGGATTATCGATTATATAAAGTAAGTGATTAATCTATCTTTGAAATCATTATGCAAAAGATTTCATTTCGAAATGATTACTCCGAAGGATGTCACCCCAATATTATAGAAGCTCTGTCTAAAAATAATATGAGACAACAAGAAGCTTATGGTCACGATGAATATTCGTTAGAAGCAAGTTCAATCATCTTAGAAAAATGTAATTCTAAAAACTCACAAGTTTACTTTGTAAGTGGCGGTACGCAAGCCAACCTTATTGTAACCGCCGCCGTTCTAAAACCGCATGAAAGTATCATTGCCGCTGAAACAGGACATATTTTCAATAATGAAGCAGGCGCCATTGAAGCAACCGGGCATAAAATCAGCACGGCAAAAAGTGATGATGGCAAACTTTATCCTAGCATGATTCAAGAAATTCTAGATCAACATGGAAGAGCACCGCATCAGTTATGTCCCAAATTAGTTTATATATCAAATTCTAGTGAACTAGGAACTACCTATTCCAAGAAAGAACTTGAAAACCTATCTTCTTTTTGTAAAAAGAAAAACTTATTCCTGTTCATGGATGGTGCTCGTCTTGGACAAGCACTTACTGCAGAAAATAATGACCTCAGCCTGCAAGAAATTGCCCGACTGACAGATGTTTTTTATATCGGCGGTACTAAGAATGGGGCAATAATAGGAGAAGCTATTGTGGTGAACAAGCCGGCCTTGCAAGAAACGTTTCCTTTCATCATTAAACAGCGTGGTGGTCTACTTTCTAAAGGTCGAATTCTTGGAATTCAGTTTCATACTTTGTTTACTGATGATTTGTTTTTCAAACTGGCTCAACAAGCCAATCAGCACGCCATGAAGTTGAAAACAGCTTTTAAACAAAAAGGTTGCGACTTTTTGGTTGAAACATTCACCAATCAACTTTTTCCAATTCTCAGCTACGAACAAATAGATAACTTAAGCCAATCCTTTGAGTTTTATGAATGGAAAAAAGTAAGTGACGATAAAGCCGCAATTCGTGTTATTACTTCATGGGCTACAACAGATGAATCCATTGAAAGCTTTACCAAAGCAATATCAAAATTGTGATTTAATTCAATTCCCCGAATCTTTAATGTTGGGATACAAATGTTTAAAAATCGGGTATTTTACACTAAAA
This sequence comes from uncultured Chitinophagaceae bacterium, assembly GCA_964389575.1. Lineage (GTDB taxonomy): Bacteria > Bacteroidota > Bacteroidia > Chitinophagales > Chitinophagaceae > JAGNRR01. Next base: position 9,766 of record CAYMFF010000053.1, on the reverse strand, counting down.
TTGACCGCTTATCAAAAAAAACGACCGCTTATTAAGTTTTTTGATAATTTTCTACTTTTCTATCTATTTTCACTTTGAAATCAAAGCGAAAGCTAAAAATAGAAAAAGTTTGAACCCCTAATTAAACTGGTTTAATCCCCTAATTAAACAAAAAGTCACCTGCCGATTGGCAGGTGACTTTGTTTTATAATGCTTTTTTAATACTAAATATCAACCGCCTCGCCATACGCAGCTGCAGTAGCCTCTTTTACGGCTTCACTCATTGTTGGATGTGGGTGAACAGAATTTAGTACTTCCTGATAAGTCGTCTCTAATGTGCGACCCAATACCGTTTCAGCTATCATATCTGTAACGCCATTACCAATCATATGAGTACCAAGCCATTCGCCATATTTGGCATCATAAATTACTTTAACGAAACCAGCTGTATCGCCTGATGCAGCAGCTTTCCCGCTGGCAATAAATGGAAATTTACCTACCTTTAGTTCGTATCCTGCTTCTTTTGCTTGTTTTTCGGTATAACCTACAGAAGCAATTTCGGGGTGGCAATATGTACAACCCGGGATATTACCATAATCTAATGGTGTTGGCTTATGTTCAAACTTCTTCTCCATATAAGCAATGTTTTCGGCACATAATATAGCCTCTTTACTGGCTACGTGAGCCAACGCTTGTGTCGGCAAAATATCTCCAATAGCATAAATGCCTGGCACATTGGTATTACAGTATTCATCAGTTACCAAGCGACCTTTTTCGGTTTTTACACCCACCGTTTCTAAGCCGATATTTTCAATATTGGCAACTACTCCAACTGCACTTAGCAAAACGTCAGCCTCAAGTATCTCTTCACCTTTTTTAGTTTTAACGGTAGCTTTTACACCATCACCACTTGTGTCAACACTTTCAACACTGCTCTCCGTCATGATTTTCATGCCGCGCTTGCGAAATTGCTTGCTTAACTCTCTTGAAATATCTTCATCTTCTACAGGAACAATACGCGGCATAAATTCAACAATCGTTACTTCACACCCTACGCTATTATAAAAATCGGCAAACTCAACTCCAATTGCGCCACTGCCGACTACAATCATTTTCTTAGGCATTGTAGGCAATGTCATTGCCTCTCTATAACCAATGACTTTCTGTCCATCCATTGGTAAAGAAGGTAATTCTCGTGCTCTACCACCAGTAGCAATTATGATGTGTTTGGCATCATAAACTTCAGCCTTACCATCTGTACCGGTTACTTCTACTTGACCTTTGGCTTTAATTTTTCCGTAGCCCATGACCACGTCAATTTTATTCTTTTTCATTAAGAACTGAACTCCTTTGCTCATGTTGCCGGCTACACCACGACTTCTTTTTATCATTCCAGCAAAATCTGCTTTTGGGTTTTCCACTATCACACCATAATCAGCAGCATGTTTAGCGTATTCAAAAACCTGAGCACTTTTAAGAAGCGCTTTCGTAGGAATACAACCCCAGTTTAAACAAACACCACCGAGACTTTCTTTTTCTATAACGGCGGTTTTAAAACCAAGTTGTGAAGCTCGAATAGCGGCCACATATCCTCCGGGCCCACTACCAATTACTATTACATCGTAATTCATATTCTATAATTGATTAAAATTGAAGGGCAAAAGTAAGCCTTAGATAAGGATTTGTAAAATGCTAATCAATAGGATTTGCAAGGAGCCCAATTTTATGGACTTTTCTATTAAAAGCACCAACTCCTCTGAATACATAATAGCGATTTTTGGGACTCAAAAAGCTTCCTCTTTTCATTATCTTACAAGGTGTAAACCGTAATCTTCCTTTCACAGGTTCGAATTGATCATTATTCAGAATGATTCCTTTACCAAAACGATCTTCAGTAGTTTCTTGATATACTTCTTTGCCATCAACTGTTGTTGAATTCAACTCTTTTGGAAAAAAACGAATATTGGCAATTTTATAATCTTTCAAATCAGCTGGCAATAAAGCTTGTTTGCCTGCATGGTTATAAAAAGTCACCTTATCAAATTCTTTTGCAAGAACGGCATCATAATCTTCTGTCATGAAAAAGAAAACTGGACAATAGTCAAATTCATTATAGAAACTCTTGATTATGGCTGTTTTTATTTGATTATCAGAACGCTTGTATAACGCTACTGATTTGGTATCACCCGCTTTAGCCGCAATTTTTATTTGCGGAGCGGAACTAGGAATTTGAAAGAGAATTAACTCCTGCGCATTTGATTGATTTGAAAAGCCAAGCAAAAAAATTGCAGTTATAAATACAATGTTGTTAATCCTGTTCATTTGGGTTTTGTCTTCTTCAAAAGTAGTTGAGATGCTTGTATTATATTACTCTATTTTCAGATTTAGGATATTATTACAATTAATATGACGTATACATGATAAGCGTTATCTTCCCTGTCGTTGACTCATTATTTGTTGATACGCATTATTATACTGTTGTGCCATCTGAGAGTTTCCTTGTTGTTGATAAATTTGTCCTAGCATTCGATATGGATCGGGCATACCTGGATTTTCTTCAATCAAGTTTAGTAATGTTGATATAGCATAAGAGGTGTTGCCAGTTTGCATATAAGCATACGCCAAATAATTTTTAGCCATCATACTTTCTGGCGTGATCTTTAAGGCATTCGTTAAGGATTGAACAGCTTGTTGTCCTTGTCCAGTATTTAACTGAGCTAAACCTAGATTCGTCCAAGCGATTTCATTATCTGGGTTATAACGCACTGCGTCACTCAAATACTTGATGGCTTGCGGAAAATTAGTGCTATCAATAGCTTGCTTGCCCAGCAAATCATTTTTATCTTCTCGTTTAATCACAGCACAGATAGGCGCATCGTCTGCCTTTATTGTATGAATAGTTCCTTTGGGTGGGAAACGACCATTTTTTAAATAATCAGCATCTACAAAACTTTGTGTCATAATTGCATAATCCCAGTCTGTATCGTACCGCTCACGATAGCGAACATATTTTGTGGTTACTTTTTTATTGTAAGTAGCGAGCAATTCATTGACCTGATAATTATTGTTACAAGCGATAATTTTGTTTTCATAATCGGGAACATTCTTTATAATCCAATCCAAAGCAGGTTTCACCGCATGGGAATAATAATCTAATTCGTATTCACCCATAGCACTTTTTGTGCCTCCAGAAACATCATTAAAATAGGTATAGAAATAGCCATAATTACTTGCCATAAATCGAGCCGGAAAAAGTAAGCCAATGGCAATTATCGCAACAACGATACCTTTTTGTAATTTATTCTTGGCAATATGATCTAAAACATAAGCGAATGCAATAGCGGCAAAAATAACTAAAGGAACAAAAATGAAATAACTATGTCTCCAACCCGTAAGCAAGGCTGTGCCTTTAATTATTAAATAAAAGAAGGGAAATAAACTTGCAAATAGTAATAAGGCTATTCTATAAATATTATACTTTTTAACCATTTTCCAAAGAAGTACAAAACCAAGAAGGATACCGAGCAAAGTAATTTCAGGATTAGAGATAAGGAAATATTTCAAATTATAATACCAAGGTATGGTATCAGACATAATATATTTCCCTTCCCATAAATTGCGCAGCGTAATAGGATATTGCGATAACATTTTTAAAGCATCCAAAGGTTGCCAAATAGGATTATTCATCATAGACGGCCAAAAAAGTATGGAAGAGAAATAACCAAAAACTCCCGCTATAAAAATATTTCTAAACACCTTGAAGTAATTAATTGTGTTTTCTAATTTCTTATGTTTATAAAGTTCCAACAATAGAAATAGGGCGAAATACAGCAATACTAGCAAGCCAGAAACCCGAACTAACATGGTACAAAGAAATCCTAAAAATAGAATTAAATAAGCTCGACGATTGGGCTTGGGCAAACTATCAAAAAATACCATAAAGGCATAAATAGAAATTAAATACGCTGCCGCAAAAGGAGGGTCTTTGGGATTATTAAATGTTTCTCCAAATACTCGCGGCAAGAAAATCAATAGGGCTAATGCAATATAAGCTGCATTCCAACCACCAATCCTTTTTGCTATCAAAGCACCAAAGAAAATGTACAAAAAACCCAATAAAGCAAAAATGATATGACGCGTTGTCATTAAATCACTACCTGTTATTCTATGAATAGCCTCTGGTAACATATCAACAAATGCACCGTAGTTTTTCATCAAAGGCTCAATTTTATAATCTAAAACAGAGTCATTTTTAGTAAATGAGGTATAATAATCTAGCGCCTGCTCACCATAGGGCACCTGAAAACGCTCATCATTGCTCGGTCCCCAATCGGTGCTCATAAACATCATAGAGACACAGACAATGATTGATATAGCATAGAATATCTTCCTTTCCATAGTGTTTTCCGTTACTTTGCTTTATTAGGTCAAATTTAGATTAAAAATATTTAGATTTGCGCAATTAAATTTTCTTCTCAAATTGAAGGCAATACTTAACAATTCAAACGTTTATTTCTGGATACGAAATATTCTCACAGGTGGCATCCCGTATAAAAGCTGGATTCAGATGTTCAATATAAATAATTCGTCTACCCGAATCCTAGATTTAGGCTGTGGCCCGGCGGACATATTTCGCTTTATCGGCAATCAAGAAAAGCCTAGTTATTATTACGGGTTGGATATTTCTGATGAATATATCAATGATGCCACTTCTCTTTTGAAAAAAGAAAATATTGATCATACCGTTGAAATTATAGACCTTACAAAAATTGGCATGGATAGCAATATCGATGCAAAGATTAGAAAGATTGTAGCAGACAATAAATTAAATACGGTATTACTAATCGGCGTACTGCATCATTTGCCTACCGAGGCTATTAATAACACCCTATCTTTACTATTCAGTTGTGAATCTATTAAAAATATTTATACTGAAGATATTGTACGAAACATGAATCCAATTAATGATTTCTTCGTGAAATTAGACCGAGGAGAATTTGTTAGAGAAACAGATGAGTACGTAAATCTATTAGAAAAAACAGACTGGAAAATTGCCAAACAGTTTTGGACAACTGCTGGACTTTCATCCATAAAATATATTCACTTTCAATTATCAAAATAATATGAGCGACCAAAACATTGAAGAATTACTAAAACGGGAAGAAGAATTTCATGATGATTGGGCTGACAATGAAAACATTGAAGACATAGACCCAGTTGCTTTTTTTGAAAGCATGGCCTCTTTCGAGAATAAATATATTATGTCCAAAATGGGCGATTTAACTGGAAAGAAAATTCTGGATGTAGGTGCTGGCTTGGGCGAAAGTTCTGTTTATTTTGCTTTAAAAGGAGCTGATGTTTATTACAATGACATTTCACCTAAAATGGGCGAATTTGCCAACAAACTAGCTGACCGTTATAATGTAAAATTGAATTATCTGATTCAACCAGTAGAAAAATTAGAAATGCACAAGGACGAGTTTGATTTCATACACTGTGCTAATTTGATGCATCACGTTCCGGCAGAAGACCATGACTTTTGGCTAAAATCCATGTATGATTCTTTAAAGAATGATGGGGCACTTTTCACTTGGGATCCTTTGAAATACAATCCAGTTATTAATATCTACCGCCGAATGGCAATGGATGTTCGTACGATTGATGAGATGCCTTTAGGTTTTGATATTTTGAAATTATATAAAAAATATTTCAAGACTGTAGAGCATAAAGAAAACTGGTTAATGACGAACCTAATATTTATCTACTACTATCTTATAAAAAGATATAGTCCGAATAAAGTTCGCTACTGGAAACAGATTTACAAGGAAGATGAGAAGTCTATCGGCTGGTGGTTTAAACCCTTAATGTTTATGGATAAAGTTCTTATGAAAATACCTTTTGTAAACTATATGGCTTGGACGATTACGATCTACGCAAAAAAGTAGGTTTTACTCCAAAATTTCTTTTACAATATACTCAGGCCTTCCTTTGACCTCGTCAAACATATTCCCAATATAAGAGCCCAAAAGACCTATAGTTACTAGTTGCACCCCTCCAAAGAATACAACTAAGCAAATGGTAGACGTCCAACCGGTAACATATAATTCGGGTTGCAAATACTTATGGATTAAAGAGAATATTAAAAACAACAAGGAACCTACTACACAAAACGCGCCTAAATTAGTAGCTATCTGCAATGGTTTTTTTGAAAAATAAAGCAACCCTCTGGTAGCAAAAGCGACCATTTTCCAAAATGGATAATGTGTTTCGCCTGCCATTCGTTTACTTCTGTTATAATAATAGGGCACTTGCTTAAAGCCTAACCATGAAACCAACCCGCGAATATATTTTTGTCGCTCATGTAATTTATTAAACTCATCAATCACGTTTCGTTTTACTAATCTAAAATCACCTGTATCAACTGGTATTTTATATTCGGAAAAATAATTTAATATTCGATAAAAAATCTTTGCCGTAAATTTCTTAAACCAAGTCTCTCCTTCTCTTACCTTTCTAACTCCATAAACTACTTCCGCATTTTCATTTATTGCCATTTGCAACATCTCTGGGATACAACTTGGCGGATCTTGCAAATCAGCATCAATAATAACGGCATAATCTCCCGTACAATGTTTTAAACCTGCCGATACAGCCGGCTGATGTCCAAAGTTTCTCGAAAAATTAATAACTTTCACATGTTCAGATTCAGACGCTAGCTTTTTTAGTATTTCAGGAGTTTGATCAGCACTGCCATCGTTTACGTACAAAATCTCGAAATTAATATCGCCAACACTCAAAACTTTATGCAATTCTGCATTGGTTTCAGCAATGATGGCTTCTTCATTATAACAAGGCACGATTACGCTTAGCATCTTATCATTTTCGGTTCGGGCAAATATATCTTATTTTCCTAAGAATAGGAAGTATCAAAACAGATAGACAAAAGACAGATTCCTTTTCCAACAAAGCTAACATTCAGCAATCATTCACAATATTCAATGCATTTATATTCAGTCATAGCATACATTTGCACAAAATTTAATCTAATGGCGGAAAAAATAACACTCGGAGCTGATGGAACATTACAAGTACCCAATAACCCTATTATTCCTTTTATTGAAGGTGATGGAATTGGTCCTGACATTTGGAATGCGAGTGTAAGAGTTTTTGATGCCGCTGTCGAGAAAGCATACAAAGGAGAAAAAAAAATAGAGTGGAAGGAAGTGCTGGCTGGTCAAAAAGCTTTTGACGCTTCAGGCGAATGGATGCCCAAAGAGACTATGGATGCCTTTCGTGAGTATTTAATATCAATCAAAGGTCCATTGACAACACCTGTTGGTGGCGGAATTAGAAGTTTGAATGTGATGCTTCGTCAAACATTAGATTTATATACTTGTTTAAGACCCGTAAAGTATTTTGAAGGCGTGCCTTCACCGATGTGGCACCCCGAGAATGTGGACATGGTAATATTCCGTGAAAATACTGAAGATATTTATGCTGGAATCGAATATATGCATGGCTCTGAAGAAGTAGACGAATTAAAAAAATTGCTGATTGAAAAATTTGGAGTCAAATCAATCCGCTTTCCCGAAACTGTATCATTAGGTATTAAACCAGTTAGTAAAGAAGGTAGTGAACGTTTAATTCGATCAGCGATACAATATGCTATTGATCATAAAAAACCTTCTGTGACTTTAGTGCACAAAGGCAATATAATGAAATTCACGGAGGGAGCATTTAAGCAATATGGCTATGAATTAGCAGAACGCGAATTTGCTAATGAAGTATATACTTGGAATCAATGGCAAGCTACAAAAAAGAAAAGCGGTGAAGAAGTTGCCAATGAAGAAATGAAAGTGGCGGCCTTAGGTGGAAGAGTTATTATCAAGGATTCAATTGCTGATAATTTCTTACAACAGGCTTTATTAGCACCACAAGATTATAGCGTTATTGCTACTTTAAATCTAAATGGTGATTACGTCAGCGATGCCTTAGCGGCTCAAGTTGGCGGTATTGGTATTGCCCCAGGAGCTAATATTAATTTCCAAACAGGAAATGCTATTTTTGAAGCTACTCATGGAACCGCTCCTAGATTCGCAAACACGAATACTATGAATCCTTCTTCTGTAATCTTGAGTGGAACAATGATGTTTGACTATATGGGCTGGAACGAAGTTTCTGATTTAATAAAAAATGCTGTTGGAAAAACAATTAAATCAAAAACAGTTACCATAGATTTTCATAAATTAATGAAAGAAGCTACACTTTGTAAAACAAGTGAATTTGCAGATCATTTAATAGAAAATCTTTAGTCTTTACTTGTTTTAATAGTTGTTAATATCTATTCCGGCATAGTGTTTCTTTTTTAGGTGGACGGCATTGTACATTTGTATTTCTAAAAAAGAAAGCGAACAAATGTCAAAAATTAAAGTAACAAATCCTGTCGTTGAAATCGATGGTGATGAAATGACGCGGATAATATGGAAGTTCATAAAGGATAAACTAATACTTCCCTATCTTGATATCCCTATAGAATATTATGATTTAAGTATTCAAAAAAGAGATGAAACCGATGATCAAATAACTATTGATTGTGCTCATGCTATCAAGAAACATGGTGTAGGAATAAAATGTGCCACTATCACACCTGATGAGCAGCGTGTTGAAGAGTTTGGATTAAAAAAAATGTGGCGCTCCCCGAATGGAACTATTCGTAATATTCTAGATGGTACTGTATTTCGCGAACCTATCGTAATGAAAAATGTACCACGCCTTGTCCCAAATTGGACTGCGCCAATTACAATTGGTCGTCATGCTTACGGCGATCAATATAAGGCTACAGATACTGTAATTAAAGGTAAGGGGAAACTTACAATGACTTTCACTCCCGAAGATGGTGGTGAACCTCAAGAATTTGAAGTTTATAATTTTGAAGGCGGTGGTGTGGCAATGAGCATGTATAATACTGATAAAAGTATTTATGGATTTGCTCGCTCTTGTTTTAATATGGCTGTAAATAAAAAATGGCCATTATATCTATCAACAAAGAATACGATATTAAAACAATACGATGGTCGCTTCAAGGATATTTTTGAAGAAGTATACCAAAACGAGTACAAAGCTAAATTTGCTGAATTAGGAATAACTTACGAACACCGTTTGATAGACGATATGGTGGCTGCCGCATTAAAGTGGAATGGCAACTTCGTTTGGGCTTGTAAAAATTATGATGGTGACGTACAAAGCGATACGCTAGCTCAAGGATTTGGCTCCTTAGGATTAATGACTTCTGCCTTAACAACACCTGATGGAAAGACCATGGAAGCTGAAGCAGCTCACGGAACAGTAACACGCCACTATCGCAGACATATGAAAGGCGAACCAACAAGTACAAATCCTATTGCCTCAATTTTTGCATGGACTAGAGGTTTAGCATTCAGAGGTCAACTAGATAACAATCAAGATCTTATCAATTTTTGTCTAAAGCTTGAAGAAGTATGTATAGAAACAGTTGAAGGTGGAATCATGACAAAAGACTTAGCCATTTGTATAAGCGGAAATGATGTTAGTCATGGTAAGGATTATGTGTATACCGAAGAGTTTTTAGAAGCTCTAGACAAAGGGCTACAGGCAAAAATGGCTTAATTTGTTTATTTATTTTATCAAGCCTTGAACCTTCGTTCAAGGCTTTTTTACGTCCCACTGTCCAGAAGAACAAAGTGTTAGCGTAAAACAAAAAAAAGCCTTCAACATAGTGTTGAAGGCTTTAGTAAGATTAAATTATTTA
>CAYMFF010000052.1:0-20779 GCA_964389575.1 uncultured Chitinophagaceae bacterium | reverse complement strand
ACCAAATCATAGTCCAACTGTCGCTTGCTCAAATTAGCAGCCGCTACTTGAATTCGAACCTTTTGTCCCATTTGATATTTGCGTTTTGAGCTTTTTCCAATGAGCATATAATCATCTTCGTCATGAATAAATTCTTCTTCTAATTCGCGCACACTCACAAAGCCTTCGCACATATGATCTATAGTTTGGCACCAAAAACCAAAACTAGCTACGCCGCTAATTACTGCATCAAATTCTTCGCCCACAAACTGATCCATATACTGTACTTGTTTGTATTTATTAGCTGTGCGTTCACATTCAGTTGCTGATCGCTCTTGCGCACTACAATGTGTGCATTGCTCTTCTGCTCTGTTTTTCTTAGTGAAGGTTTGTTTAATACCTTGTAGTTCGTTCCATAACACACGGTGTGCTATTATATCAGGATATCTACGAATAGGAGATGTGAAGTGAGAATAATTCTCGAAGCCCAATCCATAGTGACCGATGTTTTGAGTGGAGTATACAGCTTTAGCCATCGTGCGAATTCCCAAGGTATGCAAAATCTGATGCTCTGGCACGTCCATGGATTTCTCAATCATTTCATTAAATGATTTCGCAATGCTGTGTTTGTCTTTCAAATCAAATTTATAACCAAACTTACCGGCAAACTGCGTGAAGGGTAGTAGTCGGTCAATATCCGGTTGGTCATGAATCCGATATGGATATTGCAACTGTTTGTTGCTTTTCTTTTGCTGTCCTATGTATTCTGCCGTCGTTCGGTTGGCCAAGAGCATCATTTCTTCAATGAGCTGATGCGATTCCTGACTGGTTTTTACAACCACTTCTATTGGATTGCCTTCATCGTCTAATCGGAACCGCACTTCGCTACTCGCAAAATTTATCGCGTCTTTATCAAATCGTTTTTTACGAAGGTTTCGGGAAATTGCATTCATGGCCAAAACTTCTTTTTTGTATTCGCCGTCTTTGCCCTCTAAAATTTCTTGCACGTCCTCGTACGTAAAACGATGATTAGAATGTGTTACCGTTCGTCCAATCCATGCATCGATAATTTCTAATTTTTTATCCAAAATAAAAACTGTAGAAAAGGTGAATTTATCTTCATTGGGGCGCAATGAGCAAAGTTCATTACTGATTTTTTCGGGTAGCATGGGCAATACGCGGTCAGGCAGATAAACACTGGTTGCTCGGCCATAGGCTTCTTTATCCAAGGCCGTGTCCGGTTTTACATAATGTGCCACATCAGCTATGTGAACACCTAATTCTATTTTACCATCGCCTAAATCTTTATAGCTAATAGCGTCGTCAAAATCACGCGCATTAAAAGGATCAATCGTTATCGTAAACGTATCGCGCATGTCTCGGCGTTCGGCTAAATCTTGTTCGGTGATTTCGAACTTCATGGCTTCGGTTTCTTTCATGACCGCTTCAGGAAATGATAATGGAAAACCTTGTTCCAATAAAATTTCTTTCATGGCTAAATCATGAATGTCCTCACCGGCAAAAGATTCTAATACTTCGCCTACTGGATTTTTTGACCTTGGGTGCCAATCGCTTACCTGTACCAAGCATCGATCGCCCGTTTGAAGGTCTTTTGGTTTTTTAGGGATAAAAATATCATTCGGAAATTTATCACTTTCCGGAATGGCAAAAATATGTTTCTCTCCAATGTCTATTCGGCAAATTAGTTGCTGTTTAGCTCGTTTTGCTACGTGTACTACTTTTCCATGCGGCCGTTTGTTAGAACGGCCGACTCTTGTAATTACGGCTTCTACCGTATCGCCTGGTAAAGCATTTTTAGTGTCGCCTCTTGCAATTTTAATATCCACGGTCATGCCGTCTACCATCACAAATGCAACGCCATGCGGTGCAAAATCTATCTCGCCAATTACAGAGGGCGAGAACTGGCCTTGGCCTTTGCCTCCTCTCTTTTTGCCTGGCGTGCCACCTTTCTTCTTTTTTTTATTTTTCATCGCACTGCTATGGCGCGCTTTTTTTCTTTTCTTTGTCATTGTTTAATTAGTTTTTAGCGAATCGTAATGAGCTCTTTGTTGAGTTTTTAATTTATAAACTCCTTACTCTTCACTATTCAATCTCCTCAAAGTCCACTTCTATATCATCATTACTCAGGTATTCGGGTTCTTCAATGTTTTCTATTACAGGGAAATATGAAAAAACATACTCGTTGAGCAGTTTATCAAACTGTTCTCCTTCATTAAACAAAAATGAAATTCGAATGGGAATTACTACTATGGGGAGGTTTAATTTCTTGAGTAGTTCTTCGTGAAGTAAAAGTCGCGTTGCGTCCTTTTCAGTTACAAAGATACATTTATTCTCATTCTTAATATAATCAAATGTTTCCTGAAGCTCTTGAATGTCATCTTTGGTAAAATAATAATGGTCTCTAAAGTTTAATTCATGAACATCCTGAGTAAGTGTTTTTACTCGATTGATAAAGGGTTTGGCGTTAGCGATACCAGAAAAAGTAATTGCTTTTGTTTCAGCATTAAAAGAAATGTTATTATCCAAAAGCGGATAGGGTTCATCATATTCAATCTGAGAAAAAAATACATGTTGATCCGGCAATGCATTTAATTCTGTTAGCATTTTATCGCGCTGTGCAGTTGTAATATCTGGCGGACATTTTGATACTACTATAATGTCGGCTCGTTTGGCGGCTTTGCGTCCTTCTCTTAGTCTACCCAAGGGCAAAATGTAATCTTTGGTATAGGGTTTATGAAATTCAGTTAGTAATATATTCAAACCTGGTTTTACACTCCTATGCTGAAAAGCGTCGTCCAATAGTATCGTTTCGATATAGGTGGCGCGTTGTAATAATTCAGGAATCGCAGTTACTCGGTCTTCGCCTACGGCCACTAAAATATTATCAAATTTGCGTTTGAACTGATACGGCTCATCGCCTATGCTTCTTGCGTCGGCATTATGGTCCGCTATTCTAAAACCTTTGGTAGAACGACCATAACCTCTGCTCAGTGTGGCGGTATGAAATTTTTGTGATAGCAATCGTATAAGATATTCAATATGCGGAGACTTGCCTGTGCCACCAACCGAAAGATTACCCACGCTAATTACGGGTATGGCATCAAAACTAAGCGAAGAAAATAAGCCTGCATCATACAGTTTATTGCGCAACCAAATCAGTAATCCATACAAAATGGATATTGGAAACAGGATATATTTTAATATGGATTGTAGGTATTCGTTCATGTTTTTTAGTTACAAATTGTTTCTAAAAAATGGTTTTCAATTTGCAATTCATATGCCCAATCTCCAGCTTTATCCCACTTGATATACTTATTCAACAATCTTATGTTTATTGAATCGCCATTATTCAAATAGATTTTAATCTTATTTTGTACAATACCTTTAATTAAGCCTTTGTTTTTGGCATTATTTACTTTCTCAATGAAATATGTAATTTGTGATTCATTAAAATTGACCGTGGAATCGGCACATTTAAATTCAATTTTATCAATATTATTTCTTTCTAAGATTAACTTGTGGTTATCCACTTTTCGTTCGCCTGAGCAAGAATAGACAAGTATTGATATAATTAGTAAGATTACAATTTTCATTTTAACAAAATGTGCCCAACAAACCTACAAAACAAACTATATTTACGTTTCATTACTTATAAACAAGAATGTCAATATTAGAAACCATAATTGAGATACTGAAATACACTATTCCGGCTATTGTCGTGTTGATTGCCAGCAGTATTATCGTCAATAAATTTTTAACTTCTGAAACCGAGAAAAAGCACTTAGCACTTTTTGGAAAAAAAGCAGACGAAATTCTACGCTTGCGGTTGCAGGCTTACGAACGGTTGATTCATTTCGTTGAGCGTATTCACCCGAATGCGCTAATAAGTCGACACTATGTAAAAGGAGCGACTGCGCAAGATGTACAACTCAGTATGATAAAAAATATTAGAGAAGAATATGAGCACAATCTTTCGCAACAAATTTATGTGAGTCATGAAGTATGGCAAACTGTTAAAAGTGCCAAAGAACAAGAAATCTCTATGATTAATCAAATTGGGACACAGATGAAAATGGGCGCTTCGGCGCAAGAATTTGTAACCAGGTTAAGCGAGTTTGCCTTGGACGAGCATACTGAAGTGCCAACAGATATTGCGATTCATATATTAAATGGAGAGGCCAAGAAAATGTTGTTGGCTAAAGATTAAATTTAATTCTTAACTTCAAGAGCCTAGTTTTTACTTCTTATGAAGGATAAAAGCGGGCTACTAAGAATTAAGAATTTCAAACTGAAAACTATTAAATGAACATTTTAGATAACAAAAACTTTTTCTTTATTGGTGTAGGTGGTGCAGGCATGAGTGCTATCGCACAATTTTTATCCGGAACAGGAAATATCGTAGCGGGTAGTGATCGACTTTTTACGAATCCTGAGAATGATTATATAAAAGATCAATTAGAAACTGAAAATATTAAATGCTTTGTGCAGGATGCTAGTGGAATTACTAGTGATACTCAGATTATGGTTGCCTCCACAGCCATTGAGGATACTAATGTAGAAATCAAAAAAGCAAAAGAATTAAATATACCGATAGTCAGTCGTGCAGAAATGTTGGCCGCTATATGTGAAAGCAAAAAAACAATCGCCATTGGCGGAACGAGCGGTAAAAGTACCGTCACGGCCATGATGTTTCATATGTTGTATGAATGCGGCGTGAGTCCTAGTTTGATTACAGGCGCTGGTTTAGCCTCATTAATTGAGAAAGGAAAAATTGGAAATGCGTATGTTGGTGAAAGCGATTATTTATTAATTGAAGCGGATGAAAGCGATGGTTCTTTAGTAAGATACAAACCGCATATTGGTGTTTTGTTGAATAAGGATAAAGACCATTTGGAAGAAGCAGAGTTGGATAAAGTGTATAACACCTTTCGCGAAAACTCCGCAGAATATTTTGTAGTAAATCATAATGCCATTGCAAAGGTTTCCGAATTTTCCAAAGGAAGTGAATTTGATTTTGGAACAGGAACTCGATTTGAAGGAAGTGATTTTTCGCAAAAAGGCTTTTCAATATCATTTAAAGTAGGCGAGCAAGAAGTAATGCTGCCAACAATAGGCGAGCATAATATGGGAAATGCCTTAGCTTGTTTAGCCGTTGCTGATATTTTAAAAGTTGATTTAGCGAAAGCGGCAAGTGCTCTTGGAACATATCCTGGGATATACCGAAGACACCAATTGCTAGGAGAGAAAAATGGTGTAATTGTAATAGACGATTATGCTCACAATCCTGCAAAAATTGCTGCTAGTATAAAATCAGCACAAGCAGTAGGAGAGAAAGTTGTTGCTTGGTTTCAGCCTCATGGTTTTAAACCTACTCGTTTTATAAGAGAAGAATTAGTAAAAGAAGTAACAGCCTGCATGCGTCCACAAGACGAAATGTGGATGAGCGAAATTTATTATGCAGGAGGCACTACAACTAAGGATATTTCAGCTAATGATTTGATTGAAGATTTGAAAGACACTGGTGTTAAATCCTTTTTTGTTGAGGAGCGAGATGAGTTATTGGAAGCTATGCGTCCGCATTTGTCAGAAGGTTCTGTGCTTCTTTTAATGGGAGCGCGTGATCCTAGCTTGGAAAAGTTTGGGAAGGAGGTTTTTGAAAACTTATAGATTGGCTTAATCTTGTTCTTTCATTTTTTTTAATGTCGTATCTTAATGATACAGCAATACATGCTTTTATTCCGATTGATTGTAAACGTGTTTAGCATTCACTTTTAAAATGAAATGTTAGTAGGCATAAATTTTTTACCTTAAACCGACATAGTTTTTCGAACTATAATTTTTCGTACTCTAAGTCTTCAATAATTTACTGCATTGTTTATTTATATTAGCAGTATGAAAATTATCCAAACCAACCATGATTATTTAGCCGCGCATTATAGAATGCGAAACCTTATCGGAGTGCTCGGCATACTCTTGCCTTTTGTACTTTGGTTCTTCGAAAAAGATGTGTTGCCTTCATTAAGTGATTATTATTACTCGAGTGCCGGTGTTTTTTTTATTGGTGTTTTAGCCGTTTTTGGTATTATGCTGATTTCTTATAAAGGATATGCCAAAAAAGAAGATGAAACAGTAAGTGATAATATATTGACGAATGTAGCCGGATTTGCTGTGCTCGTGGTTGTTTTAGTGCCAACTGAATTTTGTAGTGATATTTTGAATATTAAACCACAGCTTTTTAGTCATACAAATCAAACATTAAGTATAGTGCATTTAGGCAGTGCCGCTGTATTTCTGGCTTGCATGGGCGGTATGTCCTTTTTCAAATTTCCACGTCATGCAACCCCAGAATCTCAATTGTCCACCTCAGATAAAAACGAACGTCTTTTATTCAGAACCTGCGGTGTTATTGTTTGGGCTGCATTGGGTATGCTGTTCATTTATTTTTTGCTTTTTAAGTTTGAAGTGATAAAAGAAATAGAAAATATGGTGTACATAGGTGAGACCATTGCGGTAATTCCATTTGGGATTTCTTGGCTTGTAAAAGGTAAAGGGGTGCGCGAAGTAAGTGAAGCCGTAAGTAGTATGATGAAACCGAAGTCGTAGCCTACCTTTTTAAGCTGAGAGACTTTTTAAAACAACTAAATATGATTTAGATTGTAACCCATGTTTTCAATTCAATACCTTAAATTTGAGTTGAATAAATAAATCCCTATGGAACCACAAGATATTTTAGAAGAAGTAAGCCAACCACTTTATCCGGTTAGTGCTGGCACTCGGTTTGCCAATAGTTTAATTGATACGATTATTTTCTACATTTTTGCTTTCGGAGCTGGTGCTGTCATTGCCTATTTTTATATATTATCCAATAATGAAATCCCTCTAGATGGTGTAGATGAAAATTCAACCAGTTTTAGTTTGATTTCTAATCTTGTTGGTCTTTTAGTTTTCTTCTTGTATTATTTTATTTCAGAAGCACTTACTGCTCGAACCATAGGTAAATTAATAACGGGCACAGTCGTCGTAACTAAAAATGGCGAAAAGCCTTCGCTTAAAGCTATAGCAATCCGATCTGCCTCGAGGTTGGTTCCTTTCGAGGCTTTCTCTTTTTTAGGAAATAATGTGGGCTGGCATGATAAATGGTCGGATACCTATGTTGTAAAAAAGAACGATGTAATAAACGATTTATAAATGAGTTTAGAAGAGCAAGATATTTTAGGACCCGAAGACGTAGTCATTTATCATGTTGATAACGGTAAGCGATTTCTCCATTATATAATTGACACTATTGTGCGATATTTAGTTATGGCCATTCCTGCGTTAATTTTAGAATCAATGGATGTTGTAAACTACCAGATTAATGAAATTGTTGAATGGGTGGGAATAATCATTTTTATGGGATATTATCCTATCATGGAATTTGCGTTTCAACAAACTGTCGGTAAAATGATTACAAAAAGTGTCGTTGTAAACGACTTTGATTATGGCAAACCTTCTTTCCTGAGGGTGGTAGGACGCTCACTGGCTCGTTTAATTCCTTTCGAAGCATTTTCTTTTCTAGGTAGGAATCCGGGTTGGCATGATTCAATTTCAAAGACATTGGTCATTAGTAAAAAGGATTGGGAACAGGTAAAGTTTAATGAAAGTCTATCATAGCAAAAGACTATTGGATATTTAATATTATGAGCGAAGAACAAAAGAAAGAGACCACATCGGGTTTAGAAATAGACAAAGTATATTTTAAGAAAGAGTATAATTTAGAAAAGCCTGGAGAGTTTCCATATACAAGAGGTGTACATGCAGGAATGTACCGAGATCGATTTTGGACAATGCGTCAATACGCAGGTTTTAGTACAGCAGAAGCTAGTAATGAACGTTATCATTATCTACTAAAAAATGGTGTTACCGGGCTGAGTGTCGCATTTGATTTGCCTACTCAAATAGGGTATGATAGCGATGATGAAATGGCCATGGGAGAAGTCGGCAAAGTAGGAGTGGCTATTGATACATTAGAAGATATGGAGCGTTTATTTAAAGGAATTGAGCTTGAAAAAGTTTCGACTTCTATGACGATTAACGCTAGTGGATTTATTTTATTGGCACTTTACATTGCATTGGCAAAAAAACAAGGTGCAGATATTTCTAAAATAAAAGGGACGATTCAAAATGATATTTTAAAAGAGTATGCTGCACGCGGAACTTACATTTATCCACCAAAGCAGAGCATGCGTTTGATTACTGATATTTTTGAATATTGCAGTCAAGAAGTTCCTAAATGGAATACAATCTCTATTTCGGGATATCATATTCGAGAGGCGGGCAGTAATGCTGTGCAAGAATTAGCATTTACACTAAGCAATGGGAAGGCCTATCTAAAGGCCGCTATGGAAAAAGGCTTAGATATTAATGTCTTTGCCAAAAGGCTTTCATTCTTTTTTAATGCGCATAATCACCTTTTTGAGGAAGTGGCAAAGTTCAGAGCAGCGAGAAGAATTTGGGCAAAAATTACAAGTGATTTAGGCGCTACGGAAAAAAAAGCACAGATGCTTCGTTTTCATACACAAACAGGAGGAAGTACTTTAACAGCGCAGCAACCGCATAATAATATTGTGCGAGTTGCCATTCAAACTTTGGCAGCAACCTTAGGCGGTACCCAATCATTGCATACGAATGGTTATGATGAAGCATTAAGTTTGCCAACCGAAGAAGCCGCAACCATTGCATTGCGTACGCAGCAATTAGTGGCATACGAAAGTGGTATCACAGATACCGTTGATCCACTGGCTGGTTCCTACTTCGTGGAAGATTTGACCAATTGTCTAGAAAAAGAAGCGATTCAATTGATTGAAAAAATTGATGTAATGGGTGGAAGCGTAGAGGCAATTGAACAAGGTTTTATCCAAGAGCAAATTGCCAATTCTGCCTATAAATATCAAAAGGATATCGAAAGTGGTAAAAAAATAATTGTAGGAGTCAACAAATTCGAAACTCAAGAGAAAACAGATATTCCCATCATGAAGATTGATGCAGCCATCGAAAAAGAACAAGTAGCTAAGTTGACTGAATTAAAAAGCAGAAGAAACAACGAAAAAGTGGAAGAGCTTCTTTCTCAATTAAAACAAAAGGCACAGACCAGTGAAAACCTTATGCCACATGTTATAGAATGCGTTGAAAATTTGTGCTCGCTAGGAGAAATTGCACATGCACTTCGTGATGTTTGGGGAGAATACAAGGGTTGATACTTTTCCACAAGTAGCTGAAATTTAATAGTTTACTATCATTCATTTATTCGTAAATTTACAGCATGATATTACCGAAAGGAACATTGATTCCAATTGGGGGGGCGGAAGACAAGGGCACTGATTTAGTGGAAGGTGCTACTAAAAAAAATCATTTAAACTTTTTTGATTTAGGAATATTGAAAAGTGTTTTGAATGAAATAGGAAAAGAAAATCCGAACATAATTTTAATTACAACTGCTTCTCAGATTCCTGATGAAGTAGCAGAAAATTATTTAGATGCATTTGAAAAGTTAGATTGTACTAATGTGACTCATTTACGCATCCGGAATCGAGATGAAGTTGATACGGCAGAAACATTGGCTGCCATAAAATCGTGTGATGGGCTTATGATTTCAGGCGGTAATCAAATGCGCTTGACAACTATTTATGGAGGTTCGGAATTTTTAGATATTATTCATACTCGTTATAGAAATGAAAGCGGTTTTGTAGTTGCAGGTACGAGTGCAGGAGCAATGGCAATGAGTTCAACTATGATTGCTGAAGGAAATGCTTCTACGGCACATAAGAAAGGCGCTGTCAAACTAACCGTAGGATGGGGATTAGTTAGAAAGCTAATTATAGATTCTCATTTTATAAAACGAGGTCGTTTTACAAGATTGGCACAAGCAGTAGGGACGAATCCGGGTTCGATTGGAATCGGCTTGGGAGAAGACACAGGTGTAATTATCAAGGAAGGACAAGAAATGGAAATTATTGGATCAGGTTCAGTAACATTGATTGACGGTTTTGATGTGAAGCACAACAATGTTGCTGATATAAGTCAAGGAAGTACAATTTCGCTAGAAAATCTTACCGTTCATATTATGGAGCGTGGAAATAAATACTCCTTAAAAGAGCGTGCTTTTTCTGCTGAGGTGAATGAACTAGTATAATCATTTTTTATATTTCAAATAATTTAGATTAATAGGTTTGTTATTAAACTATTAATACAATGGTGCGTCAAAAGGCAAAATTAAGAACCATGAAAAATATACTTTTCCTTTTACTGACATTGCCCTTCTTAACACAATGTACTATAATTAGACCCGGTGAAGTGGGCATAAAACAACGTTATGGTAAGTTAAAAAGCAGATCACTTTCTCAAGGGATGACATCCTATAATCCTTTGACTACTAAGGTTATCAAGGCAAGTACGCAGACTCAAAACCTTCGGTTAGATCTTAATTTGCCCAGTAAAGAAGGCTTGAGTGTAAAATCGTTGATATCTATTTTGTATCGTTTAGAGAAAGACAGTATTGGTCAAATTATCAATAATTATGGTCTCGATTATGAGCCCTTGATTGGAAGTATTTTTCGTTCTGCAGCTTCGGATGTCTGTGCGAAATATTACGCAAAGGATATGCATTCAGGTAAGCGAGCAAATATTGAAGAATCCATTAAAGTGAAAATGGTTGAGCTTCTTAATGGAAATGGAATCGTAATTCAATCAGTATTAATGAAAAGTATTTCGTTGCCACCTGGTTTAAGTAGTTCTATTGAACAAAAATTACAAGCTGAGCAGGATGCCATGCGTATGGAATTTGTGCTAAAGCAAGAAAAGCTTGAAGCCGAAAGAAGAATAATAGAAGCAAAAGGAAAGCGCGATGCGCAGAAAATTTTATCAGAAGGTTTAACCGAAGAAATTATTAAATTAAGAAGCATTGAAGCATTTGAAAAACTAAGTAATTCAAATAATGGCAAAGTGATAATTACCAATGGTAAAGCACCACTTTTGATTGACTAGTCTTTCTTGATATTTGGCTCTTTAAGTTTGTTCAATGAGGTGCGAAGTGGTCTTTTTTATAAAGAGGCTACCCATAAATAGCCACTAGGTCCTCTTTGTCAGAACCTGTACTGGCCCGATACATTCCACTGGAGTTAAAGCATAGTTCAATGTTTCCCTTGTTGTCAATTGCTATGACACCACCTTCTCCTTTTAGTTTTACCAATTTATTTTTTACAACTTTAGCACAAGCTTCTTGTAAGGAGAATCCTTTGTATTCCATCAGGCAGGAAATGTCATAAGCCACAACAGCGCGAATAAAATATTCTCCATGACCAGTAGCAGAAACAGCACAAGTGTTATTATTAGCGTAGGTTCCTGAGCCTATAATGGGAGTATCACCAACGCGTCCAAATTTTTTATTGGTCATCCCTCCAGTAGAAGTTGCGGCTGCTAAATTTCCTTTTTCATCAATTGCGACTGCACCTACGGTGCCAAATTTTTTCTCTTCGAGAGGAGTCCCTTGGACATCCAATGGGTTCTTTGCGTGATCTAATTGTACGTTGCCACTTTTCTGAGCCACTAAAAATTGATCATACCGAAACTGATCAAAAAAGTATTCGTCATTCCTCAGTTCTGCATTCATTTGTTTTGCAAATTCTAAAGCTCCGATTCCAGATAGATAAACATGTTCACTTTCTTCCAAAATATTTTTACAAAGTAGAATCGGGTTTTTAACACCTGAAATAGCCCCAACAGCACCGGCTTCTAAATTATCACCCCGCATGAGGGATGCATCCATTTCATGTTTTCCTTCACTATTAAAAACAGCTCCTTTCCCAGCATTGAACAAAGGGCAATCTTCTAAACTCATTACTGTTTTGGTTACAGCTTCTAAACTGTCGCCACCTTTTTCAAGGATTGATTTTCCAATTTGTAAGGCCTCATTTAAGGCATTTTTATAAGCTGTTTCTTTCTCCGAAGTAAGCATATTGGGTTCAATGACTCCAGCCCCGCCATGCAATGCAATACTAAACATCTTACGAAAGTAAGTTAAAGGGGTTCGTAATTCGTAATTGAATCATTCGTAATTTACTGGGCTTTTGCTTAAATTTAGAAGTTCTAATACAAGACTATGGAGATAAGAAATATACGTGCATTGAGTGGGCCTAATTATTGGAGTGCGAATCGACACAAATTGATTGTGATGGAGTTGGACTTGCAGGAGTTGGAGGAAAAGCCTACTGATAAGATTCCGGGTTTTTATGAACGTATTACTGAGCAAATGCCTACCATGTATCCGCACCGTTGTTCAATTGGTGAGCCCGGTGGTTTTTTTGTGAGAGTGAAGCGGGGTACTTGGATGGGACACGTTATAGAACATATTGCCTTGGAGATTCAAACCTTAGCGGGTATGGAATGTGGTTTTGGTCGTACTCGAGAGATGAGTGAGCGAGGTGTGTACAATGTAGTATTTTCTTATTTCGAAAAACGAGCTGGCCGTTATGCGGCAAAAGCTGCGGTTCGAATAGCAGAAAATTTAATTGAGGGTAAGGATATTGAATTAGAAAAACATGTTCAAAATTTGCGTGAGATTAGAGAAGAAGATCGTCTAGGACCAAGCACAGGTTCTCTGGTAGAAGAAGCTGAGAAAAGAAAAATTCCGTGGATTCGATTAAATAATCGATCATTGGTTCAGTTGGGGTATGGCGTAAATCAAAAAAGAATTCAAGCTACTGTGGCTAGCACTACTGGAAGTATTGCAGTAGAAATTGCATGTGATAAAGAAGATACTAAAGAGCTTTTAGAAGCAGCTGAGATTCCTGTGCCTAGAGGTAGAATTATTAGAGACGAAGAGGACTTGGAATACGCAATTCAAAGACTGGGTTATCCATTAGCATTAAAACCAATAGCTGGAAATCATGGACGGGGTATAACCACGAATGTGAAAAATATGGAAGATGCCAAAGAGGCTTTGCGCATTGCCAAAGAACATTCGCGCAGGGTGATTGTCGAGCAATTTATTACTGGTTTTGATCACCGCGTTTTGGTAATAAATTATAAGTTTGAAGCAGCTGCCGTTCGCAAACCTGCTTGTGTAGTTGGTGATGGGAAAAGTACGATTCAAGAATTAATTGATAAGGTAAATGAAGATCCCAGAAGAGGATTTGGCCATGAAAAAGTATTGACTGCCATTACAATAAATGATCAAACGATAAATTTTTTAAAAGATCAAGATCTTACGATAGAAAGTGTACCTGAAGATGGTAAAGAAATTTTATTAAAACCAACTGCCAACTTAAGTACAGGTGGCACAGCTGAAGATATTACAGATCAAGTGCATCCTTCCATCATTACCATGTGCGAACGGGTGGCACGTATCATTGGTTTAGATATTTGCGGGATTGATATTATGGCACCTTCTTTATTTAGACCGATGAAAGAAACGGGTGGTGCTATTTTGGAAGTAAATGCAGCACCAGGATTTAGAATGCATTTAGAGCCAACTCATGGTTTGCCTCGTAATGTAGCGGAGCCAGTAATTGATATGCTGTTTCCTAATAATAAGAGCTATGACCGCATTCCAATTATTGCAATTTCGGGTACGAACGGAAAAACAACCACTTCGCGATTGACTTCTCATATTGTAAAATCTGCTGGTTATAATGTGGGTTATACCACAACAGACGGGGTTTATATTGGCGATGAACTTATGATGACGGGTGATTGTACAGGGCCCATTTCTGCGGAGTTTGTACTTAAAGATCCTACGGTTGACTTTGCAGTGTTAGAATGCGCCAGAGGTGGTTTGTTACGAGCGGGTCTCGGATTTCATAAATGCAATACTGCCGTTGTAACTAATGTAGGTGGCGATCATTTAGGGATAGGTGGTATCGATACTATCGAGCGCTTGGCTCATGTAAAAGCTGTGGTTACTAAAGTAGTTTTACCTGAAGGTTATGCAGTCTTAAATGCAGACGATGATTTGGTTTACAGCATGCGAAAAGGAACTACAGGCAGTTATGCTTTGTTTTCTATGGATGAAAATTCTAACCGAATAAAAGATCATGCAAAGAAAAACGGATTGGCATGTGTGTATGAAAATGGATTTGTGACTTTACTAAAAGGTACTTGGAAAGTTCGAGTAGCAGAAGCGAAAAATATCCCAATTACGTTTGAAGGGAGAGCCGAGTTTAATATTCAAAATGTGATGGCAGCGACCTTAGCAGCTTATACCAATGGAATAAAAGCGACTGAAATTAGGGCAGCTTTAAAAAGCTTTGAACCTGGTGCTGATACCACACCGGGTCGTATGAATATTTTTGATTTTCAAAACTTTAAAGTGATGTGCGATTATGCACATAATCCCCATGGTATGCGGGCAATAAAAGTATTTTTAGATCAAACTGAAGCAAATAAAAAAATTGGAATTATTGCTGGAGTAGGAGATAGAAGGGATGAAGACACGGAGGAGATTGGTGGAATTGCAGCAGAAATGTTTGATGAAATTATTATTAGACAAGATAAAAATTTACGGGGTAAAAATGCAGAAGATTTAATTGCCTTATTGAAAAAAGGAATAGATAGTGTGGACAGTAAAATGAAAGTGCATATTATTCCTGATGAATACAAAGCTGTAGAATTTGCCATTAAAGAGCTAGCTCAAGAAGGAGATTTTATTGTAATATCAAGCGATGTCATTCCGGATGCACTAGAACAAATTCAGCAGTATAAAGAGGACGAATTGATTAGCGGTTAGTTGAAAGTTGAAAATTTTCCGAATGTAAGCGAAGCTAATGAGGACGGCCTATTGGCTGTTGGTGGCGACTTGAGCACTGAGCGTTTGTTGTTGGCGTATCGCTCGGGTATTTTCCCATGGTTTAGTGAAGGTGATCCAATACTTTGGTGGAGCCCAGATCCAAGATTTGTATTATTCCCAGAAAAGCTAAAAATATCTAAGAGCATGAAGAAGCTTATTCGAAATGATGAATTTGTTGTAACATGGAATCAAAATTTTAAAGAGGTAATCGAGCATTGTGCTAATGTTAAACGAGAGGGTCAATTGGATACATGGATAACCGATGGTATGAAATTGGCGTATACTGAATTGCATAAAAAAGGGATTGCGAAATCGGTTGAAGTTTGGCGGAGCGAAACTGGTAAAGAACCAAAATTGGTTGGTGGATTGTATGGCATTGATTTAGGAAAAGTGTTTTGTGGAGAGAGTATGTTCTCACTTGAGCCCAATGCGTCTAAGTACGGATTTATTAAATGGGTTCAATTTTTACAACAAGAAAATTATCGTTTGATCGACTGTCAAGTTCATACACAACATCTAGAAAGTTTTGGAGCTGAAATGATCAGTAGAAGTCAGTTTATGACTTTTATAGATTAACCTTCTTGGCTTTTTCTTTAGCCTCTTTTTGCTTTTTTAATTTTTTAGACCAGCCCGTTCCTGTAATTTCCGTGTTTGCTTTTCTTCCGTCCATTCCTGGCCCTTTGAAAATGCTCCAACTTGCCCCAATCATCCAATAGCGTCCTAGTGTATTATAAAAGCTCTCTGTGTTATAATTGATATTGCTTTCGCGATGATATCCTTTGTTCTGATTGAAAATATCATTTACCGTGAAAAGTAATTCTAGGCTTCGATCTTTTAAGATTCTCTTTTTTATTTTTCCAGTTCCAAAAAGTCTGGTAAAGGGCGTGTTGTACGGTTCAACAGCAGGAGTGTAATCGTATTGAATTTTTGTTGTAATCACAAAGAAGTTGGGCAACCAAAGATCAATTCCAATATTCGGAGAAAACTCAAAATAGTTAACTTCTCTATTTAGGTTTCCTTTGTTTCTATTACTATTCCAGCTAAATTCCGGACGAAATGATATTCCCAATAAGTCTTTATTCATATAAGAAAATCTTGGGTTTACTTGCAGATTAACGCTTTCGCTATAGCCAGAAATTTCATTTATAACATTAGGGTTATAGGCATAGTTTCCATTAATGGAAGCACCGATTTTAAATAAAGTGCTTGATATTTTTTTGCCCAAATAAATATTAGAATTGAGTCCGTATGAATTAGGTAAATTGATATAGGTTGTAATTGTTCTTCCAGTTTGGTCAAATGTTCTACTGGTACCAATTCTATTAATGGCATTTCTACCTGTTAGTGAAACCCAAATATTACTTCCTTCTAATGGAGAATAACTATTGTATCCTAAACGTATCCGCTGATTATAAGACATCCTTAAATTCGGGTTTCCGATTATAATATTCAACGGATTCGTAATATCTGGGAAGGGTTGAATTTGGTTTGGACGTGGGTTGCTGGTATTTCCAGAATAACTAAAACGAGCGGTTCTGTATTTTGTTATTTTATAACGCACGCTAAGTCCTGGAATGATATTAGTCTGCGTGAAATTGAAATTATTATCTCGGAGCAGATCATTTTGAATAAAATTATTCAGACTTACACTATTGCGCAAGGTGATACGCCATTTATCATATTGGTATCTCAGCTCAAATCCTGGTCGGTGTGTTTTTCTATTGGATTCAAAAATATTACTGAGACTATCTAGTTGGTTTTGATAAGTTCCTTCAGAAAATCCAACAGTGTCACTAATAATATTTTGATTATCGCTGACATTATAGTTGTAGTTATAGCTTAGTTTTAGTTTCAATTTTTCCGAGAGGGGTTCAGTGTAAACCAAATTGGTGCTGAGATTATTATTTGTATTATCCCTTCTGTTTTCTTGATCTAAGATGAACTCGGTGGCATCGTTTATCAAGTCAAATGCATTTCTACTTTTGTTTAAAAAGGATGCTTTTGTTTTACTTTGTTTTTGATTCAATCGCAACGAAATCGTTCTTCCTTTTTTAAGAAATTTCTTTTTAAGATTAATGGTATTATCTATTGAAGAGTTACGACTTTCTCCATTGCTGGTTCGGTTATTAAAACTAATGGGCACGGCATCACTAGTAGCGTTGTAGTAGTCACTTTTATTACTCGTTATATTATTGCGAGTGGTAATATTGGTGTTGAAACTTAGGCTCGTTAGTGAATCTAAATCTGTTTTGTAACGAGCGTTTATATTGTGACCATTAGAAAGACTTCTCTGCGTACTAGAATCTATTTTATCAAAACTTGCACCGGGTGTTAGATTCTCTGTAAATCTTCTGTAATTTCGATCTCGTGTTGCTCGTAGAAAGGAATAATTTACTCTCAGTTCTTGATTTTTTTTCTCAAATTTATTGGCATAACGAGCACCTGCTCTCCATGATTTTGTAATACCATATTGCGCACCACCCCAAAATGGATTGCCCATTCCATCGCCGTTATACGTCATAGTAGTATAATAGTTCCCATCGGACATATAAGAAGTGCTGTTGCCAAAATCTTTGCCTTCATCCCAATCCAAATTAGCCATCTGATTACTATTTGCTAAATAATAAGCACCCACCTGTTCTTTATCTCTAAAACGGTTGATCATTAATTTTTGTCGCCAACGATCTTCCCAACCGCCGTGTAATTCAGCCTTCGCAAAACCGCCTTTGTTCATCTCTTTTTTTAGCTTCAGATTAATCACTTTTGTTTTTTCTTCATCTTTTGTAAAGCCCGTAAAGCTTTCTTGCTCGTCTTTGTAATCATAAACTTCTACTTTTTCGATAGCTTTTGACGGTAAATTTTTAGTTGCTATCGTAGGGTCAGTTCCAAAGAATTCCTCGCCATTAACTAGTACCTTTTCTACCTTGGCTCCTTGACTTACGATATTGCCGTTTTCGTCTACTTGCATTCCAGGAAGGAGTTTTAATAAGTCTTCAACTACATCGCCTTGGCGTGTTGCAAAACTATCTGCTGTAAACGAAATGGTGTCTCCTTTGATTACAATGGCTTTTCTATCTTGAATTACTACCTTACGAAGTAGTTGTTTTTTTTGAAGAAGATAGACGTTTAACTTTTTAGTGTTGCTATTTATTTTTCTTGCAGTGGTTAGATATTTTGGGTGGGCAATAAGCAAAATGCCGCTATCCATAGGAGCGTTTTCAAATTCAAAAATTCCTTTAAAATTTGTTCGTTGCGATTCTATTAAATTAGAATCTGAATCTAACAATGATACTGAAGCAAACGGGATGGTTTTTGAAATTAAAGTATCGGATAATGTTCCTGACAATAAGGTATTTTGCGCATACGCAAATGCACTAAAACATAAAAAACCAATAAGGAGGATTTGTTTTTTCAAAAGGGACCCTAAATGTCGGATAAAAGTGCGAGAGAGAAATGTTAAAAATAAACAGCATGAAACTTTGTGCTGCCATCGCTGTTAATCTCTAATGTAGGGAGTGGTACTTTAAACCGAACGGCCTTGAAAAAAGTATTCCAAAATTTTGATTTGAAATCAATAAAACTCAAATCGATATCAGGAGATAAATAAAATTGTCTGAGTCGAGGTATATCACTTCTGTCGTAAAAATTGCCGTTGTCGTCTTGCCAAGTGTTTTCAAATCCGCCGTACATACCACGGGCGCCATAACCCACTGCTAAGTTTAACCATTTTGGTAATTTGCTTTCTGGCATAAAGGAATGCAAGTTGGCGCTAAACCAATACGTCTGGGCATTATAATCTTTGAATAAACGAGCGCCGACAGAAGTGCCATATAAACTGCGCGCGCGATCGCGGAGCATACCTGTGGGGTATATGTTTTTATGTGAAGAAAACTTAAATGCAATTCGTTGTTCACCCCATAAGGCATGTTGTCCTGCATACATTCCACTACCAACAATATTAGCTCCCATATCACTCCAACTAAATCCCCATTTTGCAGAATAGCCATCTAGTATTTCAATAACTGATAAGGAAAGAACACCACTTGCTGCGCCTAGATAAACACTTTTATCTTTCTCTACACCACTCCATTGCAGAATAGAAGAATACACTAAGCTGAGTCTGTAAGAACTCCAAGCATGACCAATTTTATCTACTTGCAACCACTCTCCACTATCGTCAAAAGCATGAAACTTTGATTTGGGAAAACCCGAATACCAAGTTTCATTTAAGGCCACTAAACTTGCCGTCCAACCAGCAGCATAACCCGTTGTGACACCAATGACTCTTCCTTTGTTGGGAGAGGTAGGAATGCTAGTTGCTTTCTGAATGAAGTTTTTAGAATTCCAACTTGAGTCTTGTGATTTGGTAATATGACATGCGAAAACACTTACTATTAATAGTAAGATGAGTTTTGAGTTTTTAGTTTTTAATTTTGAGTTGCGCACGGCTAATAATAGAATAAGGATTCAAAACTAAACATTAAGTGAAGCACGCACCGTTTTTAAAATGTCAGCACATTCTTCTAGTGTGTTGCCTTCAGCATAAATGCGTAGAACTGGTTCGGTGCCTGAAGCTCTAACCATAGTCCAGCAGTCATTATTTAATCTGAATTTATAACCGTCTATAGTGATTGTTTCTTCTACTTTATAATCACCAAAAGCATCAATGCCATTTTTGCATTTTTCTATGGCTGCTAATTTTAATTCATTGGTCACATGCAAAT
Organism: uncultured Chitinophagaceae bacterium; assembly: GCA_964389575.1. GTDB lineage: Bacteria > Bacteroidota > Bacteroidia > Chitinophagales > Chitinophagaceae > JAGNRR01. Next base: position 1,234 of record CAYMFF010000052.1, on the reverse strand, counting down.
CATTTCGGTCATAGGTAAAAGCACCCACTACTTCATACACTTCTTTGCAAAGGTCCTTTAGCGTTTTGCCAGTTTCATTCATAAATTCATAAAGCAAGATACCATCGTAGATTCCATCGCGCTCTGGTATGTGACCCGCAACTGCAATGCCACCGCTTTCTTCACCTCCAACCAATACATTTTCTTTACTCATTATTTCACTAATGTGTTTAAAGCCTACGGGAGTTACTTCGCATTCTAAACCATAAGCTTCGCACATTTTATTTACACGCAACGATGTACTGGCAGCGATGGCTACTTTGCCACTTAGATTTTTATACTTATGTAAATAATGAATCAGCATAAGAATAATATGATGCGAATCAACATACTTTCCGTCCTCGTCGTACATCGCAATTCTATCTGCATCGCCGTCGTTGGCAAATCCGTATTTCAATTCTTCGGCATTGGCAATTGTTTCGCTAAGCTTTAATAAGTTTTTATGCAAGGGTTCTGGCGCGGTTCCTTTAAAAGAGGGATTTACATGATTATGTAAATGCACAGCGTTTGGAAACATACGTTGCATTATGTTTTGCCCAGCGCCATACATTGAGTCGTACGCCAGTTTCATGTTAGAGTTTTGTAGTTTCTCAATGTCAAATTTTTCGTTTAAATAGTCTAGATATTCTTGTTCTAAATCTACATATTGAATCAAACCACTTTTTTCGTATTCGGCTATTTCGCCTTTTACTTCTACTACGCTGTCCGGTATTAAATCTTCAACTTCTTGAATTTGAGCTGGAGCAGTCGGTCCTCCATGCGGAGATTTTAATTTATAACCATTATAACTAGCTGGATTGTGACTAGCTGTTATAACGATTCCTTGATCTGCTTTATGTTGCAACACGGCAAATGAAATCATAGGTGTGCTTACGAATTTTTTATCCATAATCACCTTCACTCCATTGTTACAAAAAACTTTCACTGCAGTCTCCGTAAAAAGGGTGCCGCCGAAACGGCAATCATGACCAATGACAATTGTTGGTTTTTCTTTTTTTGCCTTAAGCCAGGTGCAAACAGCTTGTGTAACGCGTGCTACATTTTCTGTAGTATACTCCTTAGCAATAATTGCTCTCCACCCATCGGTTCCGAATTTTATTTTCAGCATTGAGCAAATGTAAATAGTTGTCTTTATATAGCATCTTATTTAGGTTTGATTTCGGTTAAGGGTTTGATATAAGCGGTGAGTGGTAAT
>CAYMFF010000051.1:0-20781 GCA_964389575.1 uncultured Chitinophagaceae bacterium | reverse complement strand
AGACTACGTAAAATTCAGCTGGATGCCATTGAACGTAAGAAGACGCAAAAGAAAATGCAGGCTAGTTAGATTGTCTTTCTGATCAACTTCAGACTACAATATTTATAGTTTCCAAAGTAAATTCTCACGAAAAGTGAGTACTTTAGCTTAGAGCACGATTCGTTATCTGTGCTGTATATAATACGTAATTATGAAATCAATATTGAATTTAGCGCTGATCGGGTTATTTGTTTTGGGATTCTCTAGCTGTACAAAAGAAAAATTGGCAGAAGAAGCCAGTGTCACTTTTCAGTTTGAGCATGTAGAAGGAGAAGACGGCTTGCAAGCAGATTCACCCTTGGACTATCTCAGCGCAGCTGGAGTTTATTATAATGTCACCAAACTAAAATATATTGTTTCAAACGTAGTATTAATCGACCAAGCGGGCAATGAGACTATGTTGAATAATTTTGATATTATTGATGCATTCGGAAATAATTCATTAGACGCTGTCACATTGCCAAATGGAACTTACGAAACGATGCGCTTTACACTAGGTGTTGAACCTGGACAAAATCTATCCTCTAATGCCGCTGGTGATTTAGCGCCCGGTGGTGATATGCACATTAATACTACAGATGGCTATGTTTTCTTCTTGCAAGAAGGAAGATACCTTGATGGAAGTAATACAGAACAGCAGTACAACTTTGGGTATGCCAAAGTAGGTAATGAAATAAATGTAACGATGCGTGTAGGCGGCTTAACGGTGAATGGAAAAGCCAAAAATGCCTATATCACTTTGAATTTAGATGAGTTATTCAGAGAGCCAGACTTAAACTTTAATGACGTATCTACCCCCGATGATGCCGACTTATACAGCGCTATTCAAGCGAATGTATCCTCAGCTTTCTCGTTTAATGGTAGTTTTGAAATTCGATAGTTAGCCGTAACTATCGTCATGAAAAAGTCAAATTTCAATTGTAATTCTCATAGACGCATATTTTTTTCGTTATTTTACAAACTTATTTGATGGTTTATCCGTCTAATAAGAAGTAAATAGAAAAATAGAATATTATGAGAATCCTAAGTTGTTTAGTCCTGGCAGTAGCTGTATTTTCCTTTAGTTGTTGCAAAAAATCAGATAAACCCGATGAAGCGCAAGTAACCTTTAAGTTTGAAAATTTTGTAGATCAGCAAAAAATTGAAACTAGCTCAACATTAAACTACACAAACGCTGCTGGTAACCAATACAATGTTAGCTTGATGAAGTATTATGTAAGCTATGTGGTGTTAGAAGATGCTGATGGTAATAAAGTAGAACTCAAAAATCATAATTTAATGGATGCGTTTGGCAACAGTCAAATGGACCCCGTAACTCTGCCGAATGGTAATTATGTAAAAATGTCTTTTATCTATGGAGTAAATTCAGAAAATAATACCAGTGGAGATCAATCAGGAGATTTAGACCCATCGCAAAATATGTTTTGGTCTTGGGCTTCGGGCTATATTTTTGGCAAGCATGAGGGTAAGTATATGGATGCTTCAAATACTGAAAAAGGATTGGTTTATCACTTCGGAGGCGAAGGAAATCAATTGGCTGTGACCATAAATAATATGGCGCTAAATGTAGATGGGACCGACAAGGAAGCATTTATCAAATACAACTTAAATAATATGTACAATAACCCAGTTATTGATTTCAACGATGATGACTTTACGCATAGCGGTGCAAGTGATGCTACTTTGGTAAATGCACTAAAAGCCAATATTGGCGATGTCTTTAGCTTTACCGGAAGTAACGATTTATAAACCATAAAATCTTATGTAAAAGAGAGCTTCAATCAAGCTCTCTTTTTTTTGTAGAAAAAACAATGTAGGAATATTCTGCATCAATAATTTATTAGATTGTCCAAGTGAATGCAACTTTTATCCAACTCACCCATTTAATAATTATTGTATTTTTACTTAATGCAGATTCCCTTGCATAAAATCAATGAGAACAAGCTCTTTATTAAATGGCGTGATATAAAAATCGAACCCAATAATGAAGAAAAGGCGCATCGACATGATTATTATCAATTCATGTTTCTCGAAGAAGTTTCGGGTACACATATTATTGATTTTGAATCTTATCAGGCTACGGACAATAGTTTGCACTTTGTTGGTAAAAGCAGAGTGCATAAAGTAGACTACGCTTCCAATGTAATTGGAGGCGTTTTACTTTTTCCAGAATCCATTTTTAATAATTCTGAAAGCGATATGAAATTGCTATCCTCGTTTAGCTTTTTCAAAAATGGCGCCCACCCTCTATTAGATTTAGAGTTATCCGATTTTAATTCAGTAAAAGACCTGGTCAATAAAATTAAGGATTCGCTACAAAAAGATTCGCTAGAGATGAGCAAGTATTTATTATTTGCGTTGCTAATCCAGGTGAGAGAGCTTTATAATAAAACTGTAAAAAGTAACAAATCAAAAAAAGAGCCTCGGGAACTAATGCGTTATCAGGAATTATTAAAAGAACATGGAACATCTTGGAAAACGCTTAATTCCTTTACAACTTCAATTGGCATTACAACCCTAAGATTAAATAATTTTTGTAAAAAACATTACGGCAAAACGGCTTTACAACTTTTACATGATAGAAAATAATTAGCGGCAAAACGAATGCTTGTTTATTCTGAAAAACAAGTAAAAGAAATAGCTTTTGATTGTGGTTTTGATGATGTGGCTTATTTCAATCGGTTTTTCAAGAAACATACTAATTGTACACCCTTAATATTCCGTCGAAATCATTGAGACCTATTTATTCGGCACATCGCTTGCATATTTTAACTAGAAATCATAGAATTTTAAAAACCAATAAGTAAAAACTACTTTTCTAGGCTTTTTAATCTCTTTAACACACGCAATCTTAAACGAAAAGTAAAAATAGTACCTTTGCAAAGTAATGCGCAGAATAACCGCAGTCATATTATTAGTTTTGTTTTCCTTAGGTGCTTTTGGTGTTTCCTTTGAGCAACACTTCTGTTGCCATTCACAACAAGAAGAAAGCACGAAAAAGCATTGTACTGATGATGAAAGTTGTTGCAATGAAAATGATAACTGCTGCGATGAAATTAGTGCGCAAGTAAAAATTTCGAAAAATTATAATAGTCCACAATCAAAACTAAGTTTTGAAATAAAATCCCTTATCATCCCCGTATCATTCAAACGCTATCATTCTGCTAGCGTTGCGTATTGGGAATGTAAAACTTCTTATTCTATCGGTAGCTTTTTACCGCCTCCCAAAAATTATCAGACCCTTTATAGTTCTATATTGATTTGATACTGGTTATCTCCGAACCAAAACAACCATAACTATCAGTATCTCTCGAAGTTTTTCTTCGAGTAAAAATCTAAAAAATGAAAAAAATATATTGTATTCTTTTACTCTGCTTATGCGTGACTAGCGTCATTGCACAAGATTCAACGCGAGTAAAAAATAAGAAAAATAAAAAACTAAAAGTCCTCCGAATTAAAAAGAAGACCAATGGAAATAGTATTGATGTCAACAATGCAATTCGTCTGGAAAGACTAAGTAGCTCAGAACTAAAAAAGAATGCTTGTTGTAACCTAGCTGAAAGTTTTGAAAGTAATGCTTCTGTTGAAATCAGTAGCACCAACGCGCTCTCAGGGGCAAAACAAGTTGAAATGCTGGGATTGCAAGGGACCTACGTTCAAACCTTGATAGACTTATTGCCCTACGTTAGAGGCTTGAATTACACCTACGGGTTTAATAATATTCCAAGCCCGATGGTAGAATCAATTTATATAAACAAAGGTCCGGGAAGTGTAACCAATGGCTTTGAAAGTATGACGGGCCAAATTGATGTCGAATTAATCAAACCCAAAAAATATAAACCATTACTTCATATCAACGGTTATTATAACTCGTTCAATCGAGCTGAACTCAATCTAAATTCAGCTGTTAGATTGACCGATGAGGTCAGCACATTGCTCAGCGCTCATGGTAGTCAACTAAGTCGTAAAATGGATTTAAATAATGACGGCTTTCAAGACATTCCACGAAACAATATGACCCACGTTATGAATCGGTGGATGTTTGAAGGAAAAAGATTGACAAGTATGATACTAGCAAAATATCACAACAGTAATCAGTACAGTGGCTCAATCGATTATGATTTTGATAAAGACATTACGGATCAAAATTCATTATACGGTATAAAAGTAGGTGATCAACGCGCGGACCTCATGCACAAAATTGGTTATGCCATTACTAAAGATCGGAAGAAAAGTATTGGATTGCAATCTTCATTCAGTTCGCACAATCGCAACTCTTTTTATGGGCGCAGTTTTTATAATGGTTATCAGCGCACATGGTCCACTAACCTTATTTATCAAACCAATTTAACCTGCGAAGATGATGAACTAAGAATTGGTGGTAGCCTAATCAGCGATCTTGTGAAAGAAGAATTTAAAAGAAATTTCCAAACCGATGAACAAGATAGAGACGAAACAGTGTCGGGTGTTTTTGCAGAATACACAAATCAAGATATAAAAAATACAACTGTACTTTTCGGTGTTCGTGGTGACTATAATTTCAGATTACAAAAGGCTTTTTTCACGCCGCGAATGAATGTTTTATATAAATTCAACAATCAGTTCCATGCACGATTCAGTGGTGGCAGTGGATTTAGAACACCAACCATTTTTGCAGAAAACACACGTTTTTTTGCTTCGAATCGGACAGTCAATATTTTGGAAACCTTGCTTCCTGAGCAAAGCTGGAACTATGGCGTAAATCTTACTTACAATTTTAATCAAGGCACAAAGGATAATCGATTGAGCCTCGATGTTTTTAGAACAGATTTTAAAGAACAAGTAATCGTTGATTACGATGCCTCACCGCAAGAAGTACAACTTTACATGCTTGACGGAAAATCTTATGGTTGGTATATTCAGGCGGAGTATTATTATGAATTAATAAAAAATCTTGACCTTCGATTGGCTTATAAATACAATGATGTAAAAATGACACAAGGCGGCCTATTGCGAGAACGCGTATTTAATCCGCGTCATAGGGCACTGGCAAATTTGGCATATAACACTAAAAATGAGAAATGGTCTTTCGATCTTACGTCCCAATGGACGGGTCAACAACGCTTGCCTGATTTTTCTACCAATCCAGAAAACATGAGGCCCACAGCGGGAAACTATTCACCTGACTTTTTTAGATTGCTGGGACAGATAAGCTGGAAACCAAAAGATGATTTTGAACTTTATGTAGGAAGCGAAAACATAACAAACTATCGTCAACAAGATTTAATCTTAGGTGCCAATGATCCCTATGGACCGTTCTTTGATGCAGGAGCAGCATGGGGGCCTTCTACCGGTCGGTTATTTTACAGTGGTTTTAGATATACGTTAAAGAAAAAAATGGAACCTATATTAACTGCTGATAAAATGGTTACGGAAGTAATAAAAGTTGATGGAGTTTGCGGAATGTGTAAAGAACGGATTGAGGAAGCCGTTAACGAACTGCCTGGAATTAAAATAGCCAACTACGAAATTTTCTTAAAAGAATTAGTGGTACGCTACAACAAAACAAAAGTTACGAACGATGAGATTCAACGAAAGGTAGCATCGGTCGGTCATGATACAGAGAAATTTAAGGCGCCCCAATCAGTTTATGATGCATTACATGGTTGTTGTAAATATCGCGATGCCGACGTAATTAAGAATCACGAATCAGAAGAATAGAAAAACTATTTCGCTGTCCTTCAAATAGACAACCAAGTGTCATAGAAATTTTAAGCTGTGAGATATTAGTACATTTGAATAATGACTTTTAAACCCTTTTTCCTTTTTTGTTTTTTACTTATTGCTTTTTCTAACTTTTGTAAGGCTCAAAATAAAATGAAAAAAGGTCCTTTATCAGATGGCCTTCAATGGGTTTATTCTAATGGTAAATATGGGTTTCAAAACGAAGTTGGAAAATTAGTAATTCCATTACAGTATGATAGTGTTTTTTCTTTTACGGAAGGATTAGCCGCAGTTAAAAAAGACACGAACTGGTTTTATATAAATAAACAGGACACCTTACAAATTATGAGCTATGATGGTCATTGGCGAGGCGTTCAATATTACAAAAAGGCCAGACCTTTTTATCATGGTCGTGCTGTGGTGAGACCTTATTGGAGATACGATAAGGCGCTAGTAATAACCAATGCTGGCCCTTCTGATATTCTCGGAGATTTTGTCGCTGATTCCATAGGTGATTTCGTGAATGGATCTGCCGAAATTGTTCAGAACAACAAACATGGCGTTGTTGATATTATGGAAGATATTCTAGTTCCTATTCAATACGATGATGTCGATAGTTTTTCTAATGGTTGGGTCAAGGCAAAATTAAAGAACAGATGGTTTATCGTAAACCCTTACGGAGAATGTATGAGCAATTGTCCGCACGGAGTTAAAACACGAAGAAAACGAACGGGTGATTTTCAAACCATTCATTTTCCTAATGTGCAATCAAAAATTGCCTTGGATGAAATATCCAACATTCAAATAAATAATCTAATCCACTTTATGCAATCACATCCCAATCAAAGAATAATTCTTAGCGGTAATGGAAGTTCTAGTTATGTAGGCCAACAAAGAAGTTGGGATTATGTGCAATTCTTAGTAGACTATGTATTGGAAAATAGTACAATTTCTAGAGAACAATTCATCATACAATATGGTAGAAATGGAGAATACAGAACGGTGAATATTAGACTGGCTCGCAACGGAGAAGAAGGAACGAATAACTTGCCTCCGCCTATGCCGTCGCTAATGATAAAATAACCTAGTTATTAAAAAAACGAGAACGTAATTGCTTGGCCAATATAGAAACCAATGAAACTGGGGCTTCTTTTTTATATTGCGTAACCTCTGTAAATTCTATTCGACTAATTAGCAACTGGCTATTAAAATGTATTATAAGCTTACTAGATAATTCTAAACCATGATTATCTGCCCGGCATGTTACAATATGATTATCACCAGACTCTTCAATAGAAAGAATCACTTTATCTTCCGGCAGAGATTTAAATTTTTGAAATAAACTTTTCCAGAATTTAAGCAACTCAAAAATGCCTTCTAATTTTTTTCCCGTAATATTTACAAAACCTAACTTAATAGTAGGATTGATATAAATCACATCATCAGCCAGAAAACGAGCTAATCGATTTAAATTCTTGTCGTTCCAGGCCAAATTAAAATCATTAATAGCAGAAACGATTGTAGTAGTATTCGTTTTTAATGTAGTAGTCATCCGAATTGAACTATAAATCTATAAAGATTTTTTAGATAAACAAAGGTTTAACTTATTGATTTATAAACATTTATTTAATGACTCCTAATTCTTTACCAATCTTAGTAAAAGCAGTTACCGCCTTTTCTAATTGCTCTTGACTGTGCGCAGCACTCAATTGTACACGGATTCTAGCATTGCCCTTGGCAACCACCGGATAGAAAAACCCAACCACATAAATACCTTCCTCTAATAAAGCTTCACTCATTTTTTGAGCCAAAACGGCATCATACAGCATTACGGGAACAATCGGATGTTCACCTGGCTTTATATCAAAACCAGCTTCGGTCATGGCCGTTCTAAAATACCTTGTATTTGATTCTAATTTATCTCTCAATTCCGTTGTACCACTTATTAAATCCAAGACAGCAATACTGGCTCCTACTACAGCAGGTGCTACTGTATTACTAAATAAATAAGGACGACTTTTCTGTCGTAACATATCAATTACTTCTTTACGACCAGATGTAAATCCTCCACTAGCTCCTCCTAATGCCTTCCCTAATGTGCCAGTAATTATATCAACTTTATCCATCACACCACAATGCTCATGCACACCACGTCCAGTTTTACCAACGAAACCACTAGAATGACACTCATCAATCATAACGATGGCATCATATTTTTCAGCCAGTTCACATATTTTATCCAATTGCGCAATGGTACCGTCCATACTAAATACAGAATCCGTTGCTATCATTCTACTTCGGCAATGCTGCGTAGCTTTTAATTTCTCTTCGAGATCCGCCATATCATTATGATTATAACGATGACGCTCTGCTTTACATAAACGAACACCATCAATAATTGATGCATGATTTAAAGCATCTGAAATAATAGCATCTTCCTTATGCAGTAAAGGCTCGAAAACACCTCCATTGGCATCAAAAGCTGCAGCATATAAAATAGTATCCTCTGTCCCTAAAAACTCTGATAATTTTCTTTCTAACTCTTTATGAATATCCTGTGTACCACATATGAACCGCACGCTACTCATGCCATAACCTCGCTCGTCTATTACATCATGAGCCGCTTTGATTACATCAGGGTGCGATGACAATCCCAAATAATTATTAGCACAAAAGTTCAAAACCTCTTTGCCATTGGCAGTAATTTGAGCTCCTTGTTCTGTTGTAATAACACGTTCATTTTTATATAAACCTGCTTCTTTAATTTCTTCAATTTCAGAAGCGATACGCTTGACTAGATTTTCGTTCATAAAAATATTTTAGAACCGTAAAAGTACTTTGATTCAAATTAAAAATCAACATACGCCACGGTAATCGTTATACTCTTACTTCTTCCCTTATCATCTGTGCAACTAATTAGGCTTTTTCCTTTCTCTGGCACAAAAAACAAGGGGCTATTAGCATTCGTTTTTTTATAAAGTTCATTATTAATATACCAGTAAACTGTTTGTACATCTTGAGACACTTTACATTTTAACTGAACGGGTTCCGGATCATTTCTATTTAGTAAATATTCGCTTACACTTTGAGGTGAAATAATACGTGGACCACCTTCCTCTATAATTTTAGGGCAATCTGGGTTGTGAAAAGGAATACTTTTTAAAGGCTGTCCATTTTCCTTTTTATAATTAATAATATCAGCGCTATGATTGCTATACCATTCGGTTTTATAATTGGAAGTTGGTTTACAATAAATACAATAGCTCATTGTTTCATCTTCATTTACAAACACTTCCTTTTTATGATTGCAATTCTTAGTAGGCGATACCAAGGGAATGAAATAATCAGAAACTAGATGCTCGCAAAAATTTGAAGGAGGCATACCACTCTCCGAACAAACAGTACGAAGCTCACAATTGGAAGGTTTATTAAACCAAAATAAATCATCACCATAATTGATACTATTAAAGATTTTAAATAACAACGGCGTTGCCGTGCTGGCTCCACTCAAATCTGGATTACCTTGTGCTGAAAAATTTCCAACCCAAACGCCTACGGTATAATCTCTATTATACCCAATGCTCCAAGCATCACGTCGACCATACGAGGTGCCTGTCTTCCAAGCTATCTTTGGCAAATTAGATGTAGTTTGCCAGTGAATCGGAAAATCAGGACGTTGTATTTGTGAGAGAATATCCGTAATCATAAAAGAAGCGGATGGCGAAACAATTTGTTTTTCGTATGTACTAGTATCCGTAGTACGAATATATTTTGGTCTAACATATCTACCCTTCTGCGCGAAAACAGAAAACAAAGCTGTAAGTTCCTCAAGCGAAGTCCCACAGCCACCCAACGTAAGTGAAAGCCCTAATTTATTTCTATCTTTTTTTATTTGATTAAACTCGCAATCTACTAGCTTTTCAATCAAAGCATTCGGACCCATTTGATGAAGCATTTTTACAGCAGGTACGTTCAGCGACTGACCCAACGCAAATTTCATACTTACCAAACCATAAAAATTTCGGTCATAATTTTCGGGTGTATAGCCATCATAATTAATTGGCACGTCTTCAATTATCATTTTAGGTGTAATAAGGCCTTTGTCAATTCCCAAAGCATACAAAAGAGGTTTCAACGTGCTACCGGGTTGTCGAATAGCTTTCACTCCATCTACTTGGCCGCCATCCGAGTTATCATAAAAATCTCCAGAACCAACATAGCTTACAATCTCATTGGTTTTGTTATCCAGAATAATAACTGAAGCATTATTAATATTTAGCAATTTCAATCCCGCGCAATATTCTCTTACGATTTGCTCGGCCGTTTTTTGTTTTTGCATATCAATAAAAGTGTGAATCCTTTGCCCATTGTCTTTAAGGCGCCGAGATAAATGAGGAATCTCTTTAGGCAACGATTTTCGATTGGGGTCAAACGGTTCTTTTAGCGCGTTGGTTAATTCTTTCTCAGGAAATATTTTTTCAGACTTAAAATGCGCTAACCATTCATTTCGCTTCCTAATAATTTTCGGGTTGTGTTTGCCGGGTGTAAGATGCGATGGATTATTGGGTATTATGGAAAGTGCGGTAATTTCTGCAAGCGATAAATAGTTTGGATTCTTATCTAAATAAATATAAGCGGCGGATTTAATGCCTTCAATATTGCCCCCGTAGGGCAATAGATTGCAATAAATTCTCAAAATTTCATCCTTCGAATATTTTAGTTCCAATTGTATCGCTCGAAACATTTCTATCACTTTGTTGAAATAGGTTCGAGGTTTGGGTTCCAACATACGTGCCGTCTGCATTGTAATGGTAGAGGCACCCGAAGTGATTTGACCACTCGTTACATTACCAAACATGGCCCGAATAATAGCGATGGGGTTAACACCAACATGATAATAAAAATACTGGTCTTCCTTATTAATAATTGTTTTTCTTAATAAATCTGAAACTTCTGAGAGTTCCGTAGGCAAACGGATTTTGTCATCGGGCGTAAGATACACATGAACAATATTACCATCTCGATCTTCTACAATTGTCGAGTATGCTGGCTCATCGGGTGCGGGGTAAAAGAAATTGAGAACATAAAAAAACAAAACACACCACGCTAAAAATCGAACGATTTTTAATCGGGCAAAGCGAAAAAATAAACTGCGCAGTCTATTAATTAATCTGTTCATTCAAAGCTAAGGTATTTCGCTTCCTTTGATTTTTCTTACGAAATATCAAACACTAAGATTAGTTTAAGACTTCGTACTGAAAACCTTAACAACGACTCATTTCAAAAAAGAAATGCAACCATCTACCTTGTCCTTCATAAACTTTCCTCTTATGAAATTAAAAGTATTCCCGCCTGTAATTGCTTCCCTTCTTTTTATTGTAGCTTGCAACACAACTGCTGTAAAACTCAGTTCGACAAACGCTAAAAACGAAGTTCCCGCTCTTTCTAATCTCTCCTTTACATTTAACAACGCACTCGTTGCGGACTCTCAATTGCACAAATGGGACCCGGAAGAATACATCAATTTTGAACCTACGATTCAAGGCAAATTCCGTTGGAACACAAAAAGAGAATTAGTATTCTCACCAGAGAAACCCTTATTACCCGCCACAACCTATCAGGCTAGGCTAAATAAAAAACTGCTCCAACATAGTGAATACAACTCATTGAGCGGTGACAAAATACAGGAGTTTCACACCGCACCACTGAACATAGAAAAAGCCGATTTCAATTGGACCATGACCGATGCCACCAAACAAATTATTCCAGAACTGACTGTATTGTTTAATTACAAGGTAGCTCCAGAAAAGTTGAGTAATTACCTAAAAGTAAAACTCGATCAAGACAATGTTCCGTTTAAAATTCTAACCAATAAAAAAAACAAGGCTATTAAACTGGCTATTCCTGGAGTAGGCATTTCAGACAGAGATTATAAAATTACCTTGAGTCTAAACAAAGGCATGACACCGATTGGTGGCACAAACGGCACGTTGAAGAAAAAAGAAGTTAGCGCTATTCTTACTTCTCCTTTTCAACTTTATATAAATGATATCGAAGCAAAACACGATGGCCAATTTGGTGAGATTACTATTAAAACAAGTCAAAGCTTAGATAATTTGGAAGACATTAAAAACCAAATTAGCATCAAGCCTACAGTTGAATTTACCCTACAAAAAATCGAAGGCGGGTTTCAAATAAGGTCTAATAAATTTATGCCGGATAATATATATGACTTAGCCTTTTCTAAAGGGATTAAAGGAAGCTTAGGCGGTGTTCTTGCCAATAAGCATACCACGTCGGCTACATTCGGACAGCTTGAACCAGAGGTTGCCATACGAAGTTCAGAAAATATTTATCTAAGTAAAAACGGAAATAGAAATATTGAAGTAACAATAAACAATGTGCCAAAGGTTAAGGTTATTCTTTCTAAGATATATGAAAAGAACTTGCTAGTAGCGGATAATTATGGATACTATCCTGATGATTCTCGTGAAGATGAAGACTATTATTACGAAGAAGAATACGGCAATGATTATGTGAAAGGTGACATTGTTTATGAAAAAGAAATTGACACCAAATTATTATCAAGATCAGCGTCTGGTTCGCGCATTTATACCTTGATACCGAATGAAGTTCTTAAAGAATTTAATGGAATTTATCATTTAAAAATTCGCTCTACCGAAGACTACTGGCTCAGTGATTCGCGATTTATATCAATGAGTGATATTGGTATGATTACAAAAGTTGGGAAAAATAAAATTCATGTCTATGCCAATAGTATCTCTACGGCGAACCCATTACCAGGTGTTGCCGTTGCACTTTACGGTAATAATAATCAGCTACTAGCCAAAGGCAAAACGAATGCTATGGGAAGAGCAGAATTAAACTACACTCGAAAACCGTTCAAAGGTTTTGAACCGGCTATGATAATTGCTAAGTCGGGTAACGATTTTAATTACCTGCCTTTTTCTAAAACCAATATTAATACTTCGCGTTATGATGTTGGTGGCCGTAAAACAAATCGCTCTGGTATGGATTTGTTTCTTTATCCTGAGCGTAATATGTATCGTCCAGGAGAGACTGTAAATTTTGCAATGATAGCGCGAACAGCCAATAGAAGGAACCCTGGGAAATTACCTGTACAGATTCGAGTGGTTCAGCCCAACGGAAAATTATACAAAAAATTTAAACGAACGCTAAACAATCAAGGCATTACAGATGCCTCTTTTAATACCGAGGAAGATGCTCTTACTGGCACCTATGTAGTACAAGTTTTTCAAGGTAATAAACTCCTTTTGAATCAAATACCCATTGGTGTGGAAGAGTTTGTTCCCGACCGTTTAAAAGTAAAAGTCAAAAAAATGCCCAGCGCTTTATATCCCGGCGATACGGCTAAAATAGACTTTAATGCCATGAACTTTTTTGGTACTGCGGCTACTAAAAGAAACTATGAAGTATCCATCAAAGTAGATGAAAAGCAATTTAGTGCTCCGAATTTTGAGCGTTACAATTTTTCTATTTCTAACGAACGAAACTATGACGAAAAAGAAATGGAAGGTAAAACAGATGCTTCGGGTAATGGTAAAGAAGAATTTATTATTCCAACACTATATGCGAATAGCGGTCTTTTACAAGCCCAATTTTATACAACGGTTTTTGACGAAACCGGCAGACCAGTCAGCCGAAACCAACAAGTAGACATTCATACGCAAGATGTTTATTATGGAGTCCATACAAACGGCTATCATTATTTTCCCTTAAATAAATTGGCAAAGTTCAGTCTCGTTGCCTTAGACAAAAATCAGAAACTTAAACAATCTAAAGCACAGATAGACTTATTTAAAATTGAGTATAAAAATGTTATGACAAGGTCAAATCGATATTACTCTTACAAAACACAAGAAGAAAGCAAACTGATTTCATCCAAAGAAATTTTGTTGAATGACGGAAAGGGAATCTTTGCCTACACGCCCACTGCATCAGGAGATTACGAACTTAGAATTTCTATTCCAGGAGCTAACAATTATGTAAAACAGAAATTTCATAGTTATGGCACATGGGGGTCTAGCAACTCATTTAGTGTAGACAAAGAAGGTGCTATTGATATTACTTTTGATAAAGAAAAATATCAGAAAGGAGATCGGGCTAAAATTCTTTTCAAAACGCCTTTCAATGGTCGCTTGCTCGTGAGTTTTGAAAATGATAATGTTATTTCTGAGCAATATCTCAATGTGAAAAACAGAACGGCATCAGTCACTATTCCATTGAAAAATAAAGAAGTACCTGGCGTATATGTTTGCGCAACTTTATTCAAAGCGCACCAAGAATCACAATTACCACTTACCGTCGCGCATGGCATTCAATACCTGAAAGTAGATGACCCAAACGGTAAAATGAAAGTGGAAATTCTGGCGAATAAAAAATCTCGGTCTCATAAAAAACAAAAAGTTCGGATTAAAGCATCGGCTGGCGCTCAAGTGAGTTTGGCGGCCGTTGATAATGGTATCCTCATGGTGAATGACTATAAAACGCCTAATCCCTATGACTTCTTTTTTAGTAAGAAAAAATTAGGTGTAAGTTCATATGATATGTACGCACTTCTATTTCCTGAAGTCGCCAGAAATTTAAGTCATACTGGAGGCGACAGAGGAACAAGTATGAACCAACGTTTAAATCCGGTCAAAGGAAAACGAACCAAGTTGTTGAGCTATTGGAGTGGAATTAAAAAATGCAACAGTAATGGTTACGCAGATTTTGAAATTGACATCCCTGAGTTTAATGGCGAGCTACGATTAATGGCAATGGCTTGCAAAAACAGTCAATTTGGTATGGCCGAAGAAAATATGAAAGTTGCTGATCCAATTATTATAAGTACAGCCTTACCTCGTTTTTTAAGCTCAATGGATAGCATCCCTGTTGCCGTATTCGTGACCAATTCAACATCCGAAGAAACAACAGCCAAGCTACAAATTACTAAAACAGGCCCGCTATCATTTATAGGAAACCTAACTAGGAATATTCGCATTCCTGCAGAGAGTGAAAAAATGATACTGTTTTCTGCTCATGCGAATAATGATGTTGGCTTGGCCAAAATAAAAGTTGAAGCATCGACCTTAGATGAGCTATTTGCCAATAATATTGAACTGCCCATACGGCCAGCAAGTCCTCTTGCCGTATATGATAATAGCGGTTTTGTCAAAGGAAATCAAACTGCCGATATTCAAATAAAAACACCAGAAATGATAGCCTCTACCGCCAAAACAACTCTGCTGATTGGTCGTTCGCCTATTTTACAATTAGGTGGTGATTTTTCTTATTTAGTAAACTATCCGCATGGTTGTAGCGAACAAATTGTGTCTACCGCCTTTCCACAACTTTACTATTCTAACATGGCGGAAATGTTTCATTCAGGAAATAATCTAAAACAAAACGCCGTTAAACACATCGAACAAGTAATCCAAAAATTAAAAGCTCGCCAGCATTACAATGGTGGCATTAGACTTTGGGACCGTGACTATGATGCACATTGGTGGGCGGCAGTTTATGCGGCAGATTTTTTGGTAGAAGCCAAAGAAGCAGGTTTTTCTATTGATAAAAACATGCTGAACCCCTTGCTCAATTATCTATCTTCCCGCTTACGCACTAAAGAAAGTATTGACTACTATTATAATGGAAACAAAGTAAGAAAAATCGCACCCAAAGAAGTACCCTATAGTTTGTACGTGTTGGCTAAAGCACAACGACCCAATGTGCCGGCAATGAATTATTATAAAGCCAACAAAAATGAATTGGCACTAGACGGAAGGTATCTTCTTTCAGGAGCCTTTGCATTAGCTGGTGACAAGACATCCTATCGCACCTTATTACCATCTTCTTTTTCAGGAGAAAAATCTAATTCCATAACGGGTGGCAGTTTCTATAGTTACGAACGAGATCTAGGTTTAGCACTTAATGTATTGCTGGATGTTGACCCCGATAATGAACAGATCATTCCTATGAGTAACTTATTAGTACAAAATTTAAAAGGCAAGAAACACAGAACTACACAGTCTTCGGTTTATGGTCTATTGGCTTTAGGAAAGATTAGCAAACAACTAACGGGCAGTCCAATTGATGGTACCGTATTAGTAAATGGCAAACGCCTAGCTGAAATAGGAAATAAAACACAGCAAATTTCTATTCCACAACAGGATATAAAAAAAGTAAAAATAAAAACAAGCGGAAGCAACACTGGAAAAATATTCTATTGGTGGCAACAAGAAGGCGTTAGTAAAAGTGGAGACCTAAAAGAAGAAGATAAATTTTTAAAAGTGCGTAGAACATTTTATAATCGCTATGGAAAAGAATTAAGTGACAATCAATTTGAACAAAACGATTTAATTGTTGTGAAAGTGTCCTTGGCTTCGTCTTATTCTTCCGTAATAGAAAATGTGGTGATTACCGATTTGCTTCCGGCTGGTTTTGAAATTGAGAACCCGCGTATCAAAGAAGTTCAAGGTATGCAGTGGGTAAAAAATGCTAGCACACCACAGTACTTAGATATTCGAGATGATCGCATTTTCTTTTTTACCAATGCCAAAAGCAAAGTACAAGATTTCTACTACGTGGTTCGCGCCGTGACACCCGGCAACTTTAAACTGGGTCCAGTTAGCGCCGATGCCATGTACAATGGTTCGTATCATTCTTATCATGGAAGTGGTAATATTCAAATACGTTCTAAAGATGTAAATGCTGTTGCTAGTAACCCTTAGCAACAAATTTTCTATATTGC
Organism: uncultured Chitinophagaceae bacterium; assembly: GCA_964389575.1. Taxonomy (GTDB): domain Bacteria; phylum Bacteroidota; class Bacteroidia; order Chitinophagales; family Chitinophagaceae; genus JAGNRR01. Next base: position 4,268 of record CAYMFF010000051.1, on the reverse strand, counting down.
CGATGTAGTAATAATTACATTTACAGTTCCAATGAATTTAGAACTGAAAAATATTATCCTTATTGTATTGCTTGGAATAACCTTGGCTTCGTGCGAAAATCAAGATTTTGTGAAAGTCGAGGGAGGAAATTTTCAACTAAATAAACAGGCGTATAATTACATAGGGTGCAACTATTGGTACGGCGGTTATATAGGTGCTACAAATCAAGATCGATTAAAAAACGAATTAAATTTTTTAAAAGAACAAAACATAAGCAATCTCCGTGTATTCATTTGTGGCGAAGGTGATGACACCTATCCTTATCGCATATCACCGAGTTTGCAAGTAAAGCCCAGAATGTATAACGAAAATCTACTGAAAGGTTTCGATTATTTTATGGCGGAAGCCAAAAAACGAAATATGAAAATTGTTTTTGTATTGAACAATAATTGGGAATGGAGTGGTGGATTTGGCCAATATCTTGAATGGTCAGGAAAAGAAAATCCACCACTTCCCAAAACGGCACAATGGGATTGGAATAAGTATTGCCAATATATTGCTGAATTTTATAGTAATGATTCCTGCTTGGCTTGGAGTAATGCTTGGATAAAAAAAGTAGTCAATCGAAAGAACACCATCACGAATACGTTATACAAAGAAGACGAAAGCATCATGGCTTGGGAGCTAGCAAATGAACCCAGACCCATGGATAGCTGTGCCACGGAAGCCTATAAAAATTGGGTACGCAATACGGCATCTTTAATTAAATCGTTGGACCAAAATCATTTAGTAACTATTGGAACCGAAGGAGTAATTAGTACTTTTTATAGCGAAGAAATTTATAAGAGCATACACGCTGATAAAAATATTGACTATTGCACCCTTCATCTCTGGCCCAAAACCTGGGTTTGGTACAATGGCAAAAGCGAACATTCTGTAACGGATACTACACTACTCAAAACGAAAAAGTATATTGAACAACACGCTAACTTAGCTAGTATTTTAAACAAGCCCCTAGTCATTGAAGAGTTTGGATTGCACCGCGATGGAAATTCTTTTGATCCAAAAGCAAGTGTACTCAATAGGAATAAATATTACGATTTTGTTTTTAAGATAGGACGAGAAAACAAAATAAGCGGTTATAACTTCTGGGGCTTTGCTGGACTAGAAGAGAATTTTAACTCAGAAGGTTTTATGCAAAAAGGTATGGCATACAGTGCGGATCCTCCGCAAGAAGAGCAAGGCTTATATTCTGTTTTTATGAGTGATAGTTTAATATGGAGTACTATTCAAAAGAGTTTACAAGCTCAGAAATAAGCTCTAACTTACTCTCAACAAAACCATCACTAAAACTATCATTACACAAAACCTCTTGGGCATAATCCATTTTACAGGTTGCATGGATTTCATTCGTTGCACAAAAATCCGAAATTACTGTTGCATTTTCAGGAGTTACCCCTGCACCAGGCATAATCGTAATTTGATTACCAAATTTTTCTTGCAATGATTTAATTACTTCTTTACCCTCGCTTACATTTTTATGCCCGCCACTTGTCAATACTCTTTCAAAGCCAAGGTTGATAATATCTTCCATGGATTTTTTTATATCTAGCGTTCTATCCAGCGCACGGTGAAAAGTTGCTTTATTACTTCCCCAAGTTTGCAACAAATCCGCACAAGCTTCCACATTTACTTTTCCTTCTTTCGTCAAGACTCCAAAAACAATACCGTCTACTTTTAGTTGTTTGCACAAAAGAATATCCTCGTGCATAATATCAATTTCTTCTTGTGAATAAAAGAAATCACCGCCTCTCGGTCGAATCATAACGTAAATAGGAATTGAAATCTTCTCTTTTACTTTTTTAATCATACCAAAGGATGGTGTGCATCCACCTTCCTTCAAATTTTCAATTAACTCTATCCTATCTGCTCCAGCCTTCTGTGCATTCTCACAAGACTGAAAATTATTACAAGCTATTTCTATAATCATTTCACGATATGCTTTGCATTCTCCTTGACATTATCCAATCGGTTGGATTTTATGGCAAAGTCAAAACCTTTATTTATGGCATAGGCACCATGCTCACCATTTTTATTTATAGCTATAAAACCAACCTGAATTTCATTCGCTTTTCTGGGTGTCTTTTTCATAATGCGTTCAACTGCTTTTCGACACGCCATTTCAGGGCTGTAACCTTGACGCATAAATTCTACCACTAAAAAGCTTCCACTGATTCGAATTACTTCTTCACCGTGACCAGTTGCAGTAGCAGCTCCCACCTCGTTATCTACGTATAAACCCGCACCAATAATTGGCGAATCTCCCACTCGACCTCGCATTTTAAAACCCATACCACTCGTAGTACAAGCTCCGCTCAAATTACCATTGGCATCCATTGCTATCATGCCAATCGTGTCATGATTCCATTTCCCGTTATTCAATTTATTCGGAACTCCTGGCTGATGAATCATACCACCCTTCTCGATATTCATGATGGGTTTATACTCACTTTTTTCAAGCCAATCTTGATACGCCTTATCAGCATGTTCGCTAAGCTTGTCGTTTTGTAACTTAAAACCATTGGCAACGGCAAATTGTTGAGCCCCTTCACCCACCAACATTACATGTGGCGACTTTTCCATAACTGCACGAGCTACTTGTATTGGGTTTTTTATTCTTTCTAAAAATGCTACGCTACCACACTCAGATTTATGATTCATGATGGAAGCGTCCAAGGTTACCTTTCCTTCACGATCGGGGTTAGCTCCTAAGCCAACACAACAATTTTCCCAATCATTTTCACTCATCATTACACCTTGCTCCACAGCATCCAGTGCACTTCCTTTACTATTTAAAGTCTCCCAAGCTTTTTGATTTGCTGGCACGCCTTGATTATACCAAGTACTGAGAACAATAGGATTATTTTTTAAAGCCGTGCTTTTAGCATTGCTATATTTTCGAGTGGCTAAAAACGCACCACTCAATCCTAGCATTTTTATGACTTCTCTTCTGTTCACTTTTTCAAATTTAGCTTTTTTATCATTAAAACTTTACAAAACTTCTAGCGCTTCAATTGATTACTCTATAATTATTTCACTACAAAAAAGCCATGGTTTTTGACCTGCACCCGGATTGCCGTTTGGAATAATAATTTGGGGAATTGCTTTAATTTTTAAATAACGCTCATAAAGATTTAAATCTCCAGAAAATGTGAATCCACCTTCCAAATTACTAAGTTCAATTTCTCGATATTTTTTTTCATCTCGACCAACCAGTACCACTACTTTTTTTGGTAAATGAATCCAACTTTCTTTCGCTTCTAAAAAAGAAATTTTAACCCTATGAATTTCTTCTACTAAACCCAAATCTAATGTAACTTCCATAGATTCTCCTCGCCAACCTAACCACTCATTGCCACTCCATGGCAAACTCCCGACAATTCCGTTTATTAAAGTGCTAGCACCACCCGTATTATAACGTTCATCGGGCGGATAAAGTAATTTTATTTTCTTACCTATGGCTAAATGATATTTATACTCTTGTGAGAAAGTGTTGCCACTTGCTTTTCCATTTTTAAAAAGCCGTGCTTTAATCACTACATCATTATTAATCTGTATTGATTCATTATAAAGTGAAGAAGAAACCATTGGAGCACTTCCGTCACTTGTGTATCGAATATCATAGTCTGGAAAGTCAGATTGTAAACTAACAAACATTTTTCCATTCTTAACGGTAGTTTGCGACTCAATATTAAAAAGTGCTTTAGAATAATTGTACTGTAATGAATCCAGCAATTTAAAATGAGGAATTAATCGTTTTGTAAACTCATTGTATGAACTTTTTCCAGGTCCGGACCAAAGCACCTCGCTTAATGCGCATAATCTGGGTAACGCCATATACATTACTTGCTCGGGTGTTTTCATATACTCCGTCCATACATTTCCTTGGGCACCTAGGATATACTTTTCATATTCCTGGTCAAGGCCATTTGGTATGGGATTATAGTCATATACTTTTTTCAAGGTCGTATAACCACCAATGGCCAGTGGCTCCGATTTTTTATCTCCTTGATAATGATCAAAGTAACAATGACTGCCCGGACTCATAACGACGTTATGTTTTTGTTTAGCCGCTTCAATGCCTCCTTTCTCTCCACGCCAGCTCATTACAGCTGCATTATCTGCCAAACCACCTTCTAAAATTTCATCCCAACCAATCGTTTTTCTACCACGACTCGTTAAGAATGAATCCATGCGTCCAATAAAATACGATTGTAATTCATGCTCA
>CAYMFF010000050.1:0-20985 GCA_964389575.1 uncultured Chitinophagaceae bacterium | reverse complement strand
CCACTTATTTTCACTGTCTTGCGGCGAATAATTTTTAGCTAAACTCATGAGGGTGTAAAAGTAAGATAGTAGATAGTAGTGAGTAACGCGTAGTGAATATTTTTTACGTGGTTATTGTAATTTGATTTTATTACGTTTTTTGCGATTTTCTTAACAGCTACTCAAGGTTACTCTTTTTGATATCTCGGAATAAATACCAAACTATTATTATGAAAAGTACACTATTTCCTTTTTTAGCTTTAATAGCTCTCACTTTATTTTTTACCGCCTGTAATCAAGCAGACAACACAAAAGAAATTATTAGCATGCAAGAAAGTGCTGCCCATGCTGAAGCAGGCGATTATTCAAGCGAAGAAGATAATTACACAGAAGACAACAGAAAAGTTATTAAAACGGCCAATATTGACTTGAAGGTTGATCATATAGAAAAAGCAGTTTTAGACCTCAAATCTTTTTTGAAACCCATAAAAGGCTATGTATATAATTATGAAATAAATAATCGCAGTTATCACGTTGATCAATTTCAAAAAAATTTAGACAGTACGGTATCGGTAGAAAAAATAACACCCGCTGGCAATTTATCCGTTCGAGTGCCGATTGCGCATGCGGATAGTTTTATAAACTACGTCCTGAACAGTAATGCACAAATTGCGTCTTTACGCATAAATGATGACGACATAACCGAAAATCTCTGGGAGAAAAAACAAGTAGCCAATGTATATGCTCATTCAGGAAAAGCACAAATGCGAAAAGGAAATAGTAAAAATATTGGTTTTGATAATAACACTTCGATGAATGCTATTAAGGCAAAGGCTTTAGCAGCCAAAATGAATTATCAAACTAAGTATCTGTGGTTTGATATTAGCATGACCGCAAAACCGTTTTACAAATCAGTGACTACCGTTGCTTCTAAAAACTATCGAACACCAATTCATATTGGCTTGGCGAATGCGCTGACCAAAGGTTGGCACATTTGTGCAGATATTATATTAGCATTGGTGACCATCTGGCCAATATTATTATTGATTGGTTTGGTATTATTTTTAATGAAACGCTATAATTTAAGAACTAGATAAAAAAGGAAAGGACCGCTATAAGCGGTCCTTTGTATAAAAAATATCAGCCTTATTTTCTAAGTAGCATTATCTTCTTAGAATCTACAGCAGTATTATCAATATTGAGCGTACAAATAATCATTGAACCACTTATCGTCTTAGGAAGATCTATTTTTAAATTACATAAACCAGTGCAATGAATGTCCACTGTTTTGATTGTTCTTCCCGCCATGTCTGTAATAACTAACTGAGCATTCTCGCTATTCATAGGAATATATTGCTCTGTGCTAATTTCATCACTAGCCGGGTTGGGATAAACTTTAAAAGATGGTTTTTCCGTTGAATTATTTGAACAACATGCATTCACTTTCTCAAAAATTATATCAACTTTAGACTTCAGGCTATTCACTTCAGATTCAAGATTCTCTGCTCTTAGCTTTTCTTGTGCTAATTGTTCTTTTAATTTAGTGATTTCTTCAGATTGATCTCCTCCGGGAGCCGCTTTGCCCTCGCCATGAGAATTACTTCTATAAACATATCCAGCTGCGTCAATTACTAGCATATCGCCTTCACCTCTTTCTAATCGCTCAAAGCGCACATCAGATAATTGATTATCTTCATTGTTACCTGCACAATTTACATGTAAATAAGCTGTAGGTTGCCCGTTGGTATATTTAGTATTAATGCCAACTAAGCCATTATGGTCGATACGCATTCTTTCTGCTCCATCATTTCCTATTTTGTTAGTTGCAAAAATCAAGCTTCCTTCTTCAAAAGTATTGCGCATAACGAAATCACCATCTTGAGCTCCTAAACTCCAATGGTTTGTTCCAGTTGCCAAACCTATATCCGCACCAAAACCAGGGGAGGTTATAGCATTATAAAACTCAACACTAGGATGATGACCTGAAACTGTAAGGTGGCCACCCAAAGAGCCGCCTGAAGTATTATGTACATGCAACTTTGACTGGGGTGCCATAGTACCTAAAGACATTTGTCCATCAGTATTAATTATTCCAATTGGATTATTATTCGTACGTAATTCTATATCATGATTACTAGTAGTTCCAAAAATATTATTCCCGTTTTGGATGTCGTTTCCTTTTACAGTCCAGTAACATTCGTCAGGACAACAAAATGAATCCACTTCTATTATAACATTTGCTACTGTTGTACACGCACCTGCTATCACTGTATAGCTTATATTATTAATACCAACATTAGACGCACTTGGGGTAAATACACCAGCACTACTGATTCCATTTCCAGCCCAAGTTCCTCCGGCAGGATTACCTGTTAGGGTTATTGGAGTATCTGTTACACACAAAGTTTGATTACCTGGAGTAATTGTTGCTTGAACATCGGTCCATAGATTTAATTGAATCTGAGTTCCATTATCACAAAATTCAGTTACCTGCATGGTCAGTAGATTGTTACCATCAATAAGAAAATTTGAAGGAATACAAATTGTTTGAAATCCATTAACCCAATTAAAAGGTCCTCCGGGAATTAGGTTACCATTTATATAAATTTGTACTTCATTATTAGCCCTAAAAACGAGCCAATGAGGGTTGAGTGGATTAATAACGGGAAAATTATTTTGAAATAAAGCTCCATGTACTTCTGCTCCTGGAAATTCGGTAACCCACATCACACCAGGAGTTGGAAATGTTACTCCGATATTAGGAGCAAAACCATTTTGCCAACCTGCTGGTTGCCCTCCGTAATTAGCAAAATTATAAGTTACTACGGGATTAGAACAACTTGGTTGAGCACCTGGTGTCGGGAGACTAAACGCAGTCCAACCCGGTGAATTGTTTGTGTTTAAAATACTTGTTTGTGCATTACTAACTACACTTATCATCATAAGTGCTACTGCCACAACTAACAGTTTGATTGTTTTTATTTTTTTCATAATTATTAAATTTTTTATAAAGGTTCATAAAACGAATTATCTAACAATCAAATCTTTAACGAGCGGTAGGTTTTTTTTCGTAAGCGGTAAAAAATGAGTAGAATTTGAGTATAAAATCAGTTTTTTGGTAAAAAAAATTTCTAACTTAGAACATCTTAATACACCCTATTGTCAATTAAACAACTTATCGTTTTTTTCAGCTGCTTATTATTTTGTTGGCACACCTCTTTTGCACAGGACTATGAGATAAAAAATATAACCGCTGCCAACGGATTACCAACAAACCAAGTATATAGCGTTTACAAAGATTCTAAAAATTTTATGTGGTTCTGTACCGAATCAGGTGCCGTGCGCTATAATGGAATGGACATGACTACTTATACCATGAAAGATGGGTTAGCGGATAATGATGTTTTCCAATGCAAGGAAGATAAGTGGGGAAGAATTTGGTTTGCCACTTATAATGGCCAACTCAGTTTTTTTAAAAACGGTAAATTTTATAATGCCAATAATTGTGATTTCATTCCTAAAATCCCAAGCAAAAATAAATTAATCACCACCTTCATTCAGAATGGAGAAGACTCAAGTCTGATAGTTATTCATCTTAAAAGTAGAAGTAACTTTTATCAATGTTTTGGAGACACAATTATAAAACGCTCATTGAACTTCTCAGATACTATTGAAAACTTGTTATACTTCAAAGACGGCGAATCCTACTCTTCATTGAATTATCCCAGTAAATCCATATTTCATACAATTCGGCGGTATAAAAATAAAACGAATACCGTTTTTACAAGCAACAAGTATTATGCCGGCATATATGGATTGCTCCTTGAAACTGACGCATACCCTTATCAGTTATTTCGAACCAAAAATAGAATCTTTGAAATAAAAAATGGTCTTCGACCTCTATTGGATATCAATCCTAAAGATTTCATGAACTTAACAAACTTTGACGGATACAGAGTGTTGGCCTATCGAGACGGTTTGCGGTTTGAGAAAAACGGTAAAAGCACTGATTATTTAAAAGGAAAATTCATCACAGGAATGGGCAAAGACAACTATGGGAATTTATATGTTACTACATACAGCAACGGTGTTTTTGTAATTTCCAAAAAAACGAAGCCTCAAAAAACACTTCCATTTAGTGTTCGTTCATTGACCCAGGATAAAAGCAAAACATTTTTGATAAGTAAAAATAAAACACTTTACTCATTCACAGGTGAATTCAAAAAGATAAAGACCTTTACAGACATCAATGAAATTAATTACGAAAATGGACTTGTACTATACAAGAGATTTGGGAATCTATATAACTATGAAGTGGAAAGTGGAAAAAAAGTACTGATTACTAAAGATAGTGTCCCCACTAAACAGACTTTTTTCTATAATAAGAGAATATTTTTTCGAACGAGGAATGAAATATTTTTTAGGAACGCAAACACTCTGAAAAAAGATACGTTTGAAAGTTCAAGAACCCTCCATGGCATACTCAGAAAAAAAAATCAAATATGGGCTTTTGGTCAAGAAGGCTTTTTCCATTTCAAGAATGAGCAATTTACGAAAGTGCCATTTAAAAATAATTACGCCCCACTTAGTGCATGTCTTATTGGTGACGATCTTTTTTTTATAAATTATGCAGACTATAAATTATATAAAGTAACTGATTTCACAACTTCTTCTAACACCCTGACGGCAGAACTATTTTCAAGAAAAAAATATTCCGGTATTAAAAAAATAGCTCCCAACACTTTTCTAATACATGATCAAATGGGAGTAAATGAAATGGTTTCAATTACTAAAAAATCTTACTCTTTTTCAGAAATAAACTATCCGATTAAAACAGTAAGTTTACAAAAAATATATTCTGACAGTAATCGTTTATTCATCTCACGCCTAAACAGTACAGACATTTTTCCGATTCAATCTATTGTATCACCTTCTTGGGAACCAAGCGTTACTTTCGAAAAGATTGTTAATCAAAACAATCGGTTACTTTCAGAAAAAAAGGATGCGTATATACCCTTCCCCGATCGAAAAAGAATTTACATTAATTATCTAATCCTAGGAAAACACAACAGTCTACTGACCTATGAATATGCCATTAATACGAAAAAGAATAGTGATACTACTTGGATACCAATATCGAAACCAGAAATTGATCTAATCAACCCGAGTTGGGGGCGTTATGAAATACTTTTTCGCGCCAGAAACAGTGCTCGAGTATATTCCGACATAGAAAAAATTCGGTTGAAAATACAAGCTCCATTTTATTTACGATGGTGGTTTATTATTTTGGCCGGATTAATACTATTGGGGATGGCTATTGCATTAGACAAACGCAGACAAGAAATAAAATTCAGAAAAAAAGAAAACGAAATAAAATTTCTTAAGGCCGAGTTTAAATCACTAAATGCTCTTATGAATCCGCATTTTATCTTTAACTCTTTAAATAGTATTCAGCGACTCATTCGCAAAGACAGCTCTGCAGCTGATGAATATCTCGTCGTTTTTTCGAACATGGTACGTCAGAATATGAAAAACATAAAAAATGAAATCATTCCATTAGAAAAAGAAATTGGGTTGATAGAAAATTATCTGGCACTGGAAAACTTACGATTGAATGGGATGTTGAAATTTGAAATCAAAACAGATGAATTTGTTCTACTCAATGAAATTGAAGTGCCGCCACTGAGTATTCAGCCAATAGTAGAGAACAGCGTGAAACATGGCATTGCTCCTTTAATGAATAAAGTTGGTAAGATTGAAATAAATATATCCGAACAAGAAGATGAGGTTCACATTATTGTAAAAGACAATGGTGTAGGATTCAATAATTCTCAAAATAAAGAAGGCAGCAATTCAGCACTAAAAAATATAAGAAAAAGACTTCAGGTACTTTCAGAAATGCATGAGAAGCAATACTCTATTGAAGTCTTAAATACAAACCCCGATTCCGAATTCCGAACTTTTGTTTTAATAAAAATACCAAATGAATAAGAAAAGTATAAGAGCTCTAATCGTGGACGATGAAATCCAAGCTTGTGAAAATCTTGAAAGTTTTATAAAAGAAATAAATCCTAATTTCGAAATTATTGGATTTGCCCATTCTACAAAAGAGGCTGAAGAGATTATTAATGCCCAAAAGCCGAATGTCGTTTTTTTAGATATTCAAATGCCCAATGAAACCGGCATAGAATTCTTAAAGCGAATCGAAAATGTTTCTTTTGAAACTGTATTCGTAACTGCTTATGACGAATATGCCATCAAAGCGTTCAAATTAAATGCAATCGATTATGTTCTCAAGCCAATCAATAAACAGTACCTCGAAAAGACACTAGCAAGAATATCTAACTTTATTGAAGTAAAAAATGGTAGTTCAACCACCAGTACCGAACTGATAAAAAAAGAAAATCCTGATAAAAAGAACTATTTGACCTTACGAAACGGTACAGAAATTCATTACTTGCAGCTAGAAGAAATTGTTTATTTATCGTCACAGGGCAATTACACCAGCTTCTATACATCGAAGGATAAAAACCCCTTTCTTGGGAGTTACAACTTGAAATACTACGAAGAAATTTTACCCGAAAATTTCTCCAGAGTACATAGAGGCTATATAATCAACCTAGACGAGTTAAAATACGTTGAACAGAAAAACAGTCAATACAGTATTATACTTTCCAATGAAGATCAAATTCCTATTTCAAGGAGAAAATATAAAACCTTTAAAGACAGAATGAACTAAAAAAGGAGTGCACTATCTTCGAAAATAAATAATGAAAAAATTTACAGTATTAGGAAACGGCAGTTGGAGCTCAGCATTAGTCAAACTACTCACGGATAACAAAATCGAAGTGAATTGGTGGATGCGCGATGAAGAATCTGTGGTCTATTTAAAAGAACATGCACACAACCCTCGTTATTTGACTTCTGTTGAATATTCTAAAGATCTAATCTCACCTACTGCTGACTTGAAAAAAGCCATTGCTGAAGGCGAAATTATTTTGATTGGCATCCCGTCGGCTTACGTGGCTACCGTTATGGATCAGCTTCCTAAAGACATTTTCAAAAACAAGAAAGTTCTTTCTGCTACCAAAGGATTGGTAAGCGATGAAAACTTGTTGATGAATCATTATTTACGAAATCATTATGCCCTTGAAAAAGAGAATTACTTCTGCATCACAGGACCCTGTCATGCAGAAGAAGTCGCTTCAGAAAAATTATCTTATTTGACCTTTGGTGGATACGATGAGCAGACAACAAAAGAAATTGCAGATTGCTTTCAATCTCATTATTTAAAAACAGTTACGAGCAAGGATGTAAAAGGCATTCAATATGCTTCTGTACTAAAAAATATTTATGCCTTAGGTGCGGGAATTGCACATGGGTTGGATTACGGTGATAATTTTCAAAGTGTTTACATCACAAATTGTTTCGCAGAACTACAAAATTTTATGAACGTAATGGCCACAGAACAACAGCACCATTACAACACGAGCGCTTACTTAGGCGATTTATTGGTTACCTGTTATTCGATGCATAGTCGCAACAGAGCATTCGGAAATTATATTGGGAAAGGCTATTCTGTAAAAACGACTAAGCTTGAGATGAACATGGAAGCCGAAGGATATTTTGCTAGCAAAGGAATCGTTGAATTGAACAAAAAGCAAGAAATTCCAATGCCCATCGCTAGTGCCGTTTATCGTATTTTGTATGAAAAGAAAAGTCCGAAAAAGCAATTCAGAAAATTAGAACAAGTTTTCGAATAACTAAATTGTTCGGATTAATTCACGAGCCATATAAGGAGCCAGTGCCACACCCATTCCTCCAAAGGCAGCCAACAAAAAAAGGTTTTCATCGAGCTGTTTAGATATTGGTTTTTTGGAAGATGCCTTTGCCATTATTCCACTCCAAGAATAATCAATCTCCACTTTTAGGTTTGGTAGAATTGAATGGTTCAATTTATGCTCTAAATCACGTAAAATAATTTCATTCTGTCCTTGAATTGTTGTTGTTTCGTTTTTAGAATCAAGTTGGCGTCCACCACCAAACAATACGCGACCATCTATCTCTCTGAAATAATAATACCCTCTATCAAAATGATAAATGCCCGTAAATGGGATATTCTTTATTGGTTTGGTGACAATAACCTGAGCGCGCGCGGGGACTATCAATTCGTTTCCTAATAATTTATTGGAAAACGCATTTGTACATAAGAATACTCTTTGGGCTTGTAATCTTTCATTATTATCAATAGAAATCTCGTGAAACGAATCCTTTTTATTTAAATAATGTACCGTTGTATTAGTCATCAACTCGACTCCTAGTTGCTGTGCTTTTTGTCGCAAACTAAAAATAAGTTTCCCGGTATCCACTTCTGCTTCCAATTCATTTTTTATAGCTCCATCAAATCCCTGAAAAGTAGAAATACTAGAAGCTGAGAAAGCAGGTTTATCTGCCACCGCTGATAATCTATCGTTCCATAAATCAATTTTATCCAATGCGCCCAAATCTTTGGACGTCAACAATTCGTAGCTTCCTCTTTCTCGAAATCCGATATTTTCATCTCCTAAAACCTGACGCATTATTTGCAATCCGTTATATCGGTTGTCGAATAATGAAACGACTTCCTGCACAGAACTTGTATTCAAATCATCTTCTAACTCTGTTATGGAACCCATGCAAGCGAATCCGGCATTTTTAGTGCTGGCACCGTCAGATATAACGCCTTTGCTAATAACTAGCACGCGCTCCTTGGGAAACTTCTCTTTCAAAAAAATTGCTGAAAATAAGCCAGCCAGACCAGCTCCAACAATAATATTGTCGTAAGTGGTAAATTGTTTTTGTTCCCAATAGCTTAGCATTTTTTAAAAGTAGTTTAAAATACGAAACCCTGCCTGTTGGCAGGGTTTCTATGTATAGATTAATCAATAGGGATTAATCATTTGTTTCAGGTGCAAGAAATTTATAAACCAATCCGGCTAATACAGCACCGATTATTGGTGCTACAATAAATAACCAAACTTGACCTAAAGCATCGCCACCAACAAAAATAGCTTGGCTAATACTACGCGCTGGATTAACCGAGGTATTCGTAACAGGTATACTTATTAAATGTATCAAAGTAAGACAAAGACCAATCGCTACTCCGGCAAGATTGCCAACAGCTTTAGAATGTGTGGCTCCTAGAATTACAATCAAAAAGAAAAACGTCATTACGACTTCTGTAACCAAAGCCGCTCCCATACTAAAAGTGCGACCATATTGTTCCACTCCATAAAAGTTAGTGGCAAAATCGCCAGCCTTAGAGTAACCTTCAAAACCTGCTGAATTGCTGATTATAAAATAAAGGATACCAGCTCCAAAAATGGCACCTAAAATTTGAGCGCATATATAACCCAATAAGTCTTTGGCATCAAATCGTCCGCCCATCCATAGTCCGATGGAAACCGCTGGATTCAAATGACAACCCGAAATGTGACCTATGGCATAGGCCATTGTCATAACGGTAAGACCAAACGCAAAGGATACTCCTAAAAGGCCTATACTTAAATCGGCTGCGCCACCAATGGAAGAAGCTAATACCGCTGCTCCACAACCTCCTAATACAAGCCAGGCTGTTCCTAAAAATTCTGCTAATAGTTTTTTCATAATCTGTAATGTTTTTTAAGTGAAAAGTAAAATACACAGTGAGCACTGTTCAATTTTTGTTACCCATGCGTCTCTTCGTTCTCCAATATACTAGGAAGATTTAAAAAATTTAAACGCCGAACATCACGCGATGTGCATAAACCCAAAATCATTTTGTGCAAAACGCACTAAGTCATTCTTTTAATCTGCTGATTGTCAATAAGTTCAAAAAGCAATTGTGGCTGGTAGGTTCTCCAATTATCTATGTTACCAAATACTAAATAGTCTCGAACTCGAGAATTCATAAACTCTTCCATACTCTGATCCGGCAAATTCATGACTACAATCCAACCATGATCTCCCAATTCTTCATGCCATTCTTCATAATAACTTTCATCATCCGCGTAAAAACTCAAGACATTTTCTGCTATCAGTACAAACTTGTTTACACCTTTTTGAATGAGAATATCAACGATATTTCGTTTTAGATGCATGATATCATTGGCAATGGCATCATTCCATTCTCCTAGTAATTCTATAATCGCATATCCTATTTCATAATCTACGTAAAGAAACTTCATATAAATATTCTCGCTTCCAAATGCATCCCATTGCGGATGGATATAATAATTATAAACTGTTTCGGAATACTGAAACTGACTATGCTCCTTGCCAAAAAAAGGAGAATGTTCATCCTCCTCAGGAGTATATAAATGTCTCCAATTAAAATAGGGTTCTATATCGTGCATACGTTCAAGGCCTGTTCAAAATCTTTAATAATGTCATTAGCATCTTCTAGTCCGACACTTACTCGAATTAGTCCAGGAGTAATACCCGACTTTATTTTTATTTCATCGGTTACGCCAAAATGTGTGGTGCTCGCTGGATGAGAAACCAAGGTGTCCAAGGTTCCTAATGAAACTGCATGGGTGCAAAGCTTCATAGTATCAATAAATGTTTTGCCATTTTCAAAACCGCCTTTTATTTCAAAACTCATCATACTACCCGCGTGCTTCATTTGTTTTATTGCTAATGCAAAATCATCATGGCTTTCCAAGCCTAAATAGTTTACTTTTTCAATGGCCTCATGACTTTCTAAAAAGTTAGCTACTTCCTCCGCATTCATACAATGCTTTTCCATTCGGAGTGCCAATGTTTTCACTCCATTATTCAATAAAAAAGCATCAAACGGATTTCCATTGGCGCCCAGTAAACGGTGATGCTTGGTTGCTTTGGTATTCATAAAATCAACATCTGTCCCTAGCAAAATGCCACCAATAGCCGTACCATGACCATTTAGAAATTTGGTAGTAGAATGAATAATAAAATCGGCACCGTAGGCAAAAGGCTGTTGTAAATATGGAGAAGCGAAGGTGTTATCACAAATGGTTTTTACTTGATATTTTTTTGCTAAATCACACAAGGCTTTAATATCTACACAGCGCAGTGTTGGATTCGCTGGCGTTTCGATATACATTACTGCAATTTGTTCATCACTTTTTAGCGTTGCTTCAACTTGTTCTAAATTCTGAAAATCTATTAAAATAGATTCGATATTGAGTGGTGGTAAAACTTTGTCGACTAATTCTTGAGTGCCACCGTACAACGAAAAATGAGAAAGCACTTTTTGACCCGAACGAATGTTTGCCAAAATGGCCGTGGTTATTGCCGCCATACCCGAAGCGTGTAAAATAGCACGAGCTTCTATTTCTAAACCGTAGGTTTCCAAAGCGGCTATTTTATCTTCTACTTCGTTTGTATTCGGATTTCCAAAACGGCCGTAAATATAACCATCTTGTTTCCCCGTAAATAAATCAGCGCCGTATTGAGCATCATCCATTGTGTAAGTACTAGAAGCATAAATTGGAGTTAGATGCGCCCTGTTTTCATCCTTTTTTTGACCCGCATGAATGCATGCGGTATTGAAAGAGTTTTTGGTTTTCATTACTCTGCAAAAGTATATAAGTTCATTATTTTAACCTTAGTAGTATTAAGAACAAAAACATTGACAAATACTTTCTTAGGTAAATCAAAACAATTTTTTTATCTTTCTTAATTCAGAAAACAGAAAAAAGCATGAAAAGATTTACATTCATCCTACTAATATTTTGGGCTAGCTTGCCACTTATTAGCAATGGACAAGCCTCATATAGCGAACCGGCAAGCGCTGGAAACACGGGAGACTTCGCTGTTTATATAGGTGATAAAGCTGGGCAAAGCATTACAAGTCCCACCACCAAATTCAATACTTTCGTGGGCTATGAAAGCGGATTAAATAATACTATTGGCTCTGCAAATACATTTATCGGATATAAATCGGGTTGGGGAAATACAACAGGTAAGGATAATACTTTTATTGGTGTTCCATCCGGTCTTAAGAATACAACCGGTCAAGGCAATACCTTTATAGGCAGAAAATCAGGATTTAATAATAGTTCGGGTAATTATAATATTTTTAGCGGTTATGAATCAGGGCTATTTAATACAACTGGATATAAAAATTCCTTCTTTGGGAATGAGACTGGTAGAGGATATAAAGATGGAATAGGTAATACTTTTATGGGATATAGAGCTGGATACTCGGCAGCTGCCGGAAATAATTTCGGCAAATACAATACCTACATAGGATATAGTGCAGGATTAAACTCCAAGGGATCGAATAACGTATTTATTGGAAAGAATGTCGGTCAGGGAATTTACGTGGAGAACAAACTTTATATTGATAATTCCAATACTAGTTTGCCTTTAATTTATGGTGATTTCGCAAGTGAAGAATTAATATTTAACGGCAAAGTAGGTATCGGAACTGGAAATTTCTCTCCAGCAATTGGTGGAAATAGTACAGCTGCTTACACACTCTTTGTGAAAGGAGGTATCCTTGCAGAGGAAGTGCGAGTGCATTCTTCTTGGGCTGATTATGTGTTTAAGGAAGATTATAGACTAAGGCCATTACACGAGGTAAAAAATTATATTGCTACCAAAGGACACTTACCCAATATGCCATCAGAAAAAGAAGTTCTTGAAACAGGATTAAATGTTGCAGATATTACTCGTTTACAACAAGAAAAAATAGAAGAGTTGACTTTATATACAATTAAACAACAAAATCAAATTGATGAGTTGAGAAAGATGCTCCAAGAATTAATGAAAGTCAAAACAGATTAAGATGGTAAAAAAGAAACTATTTGTAATATGCGTTTTGCTATTTTTGGCAGATACATCTTGGTGTCAAGTCGATAGCAAAATAAATTTAAACAAATATTGCGAAACTGAGCTGCAACAAAAAGAATTAATTCGAATAGCAAAAAAAATGAAATGGCCATTGCAAAAGAAAAACAGCAATGGTGAAATCTTAAAGCTCATAAAAATCTCCAAGAATGAAAAACCTGTTTATGAAATCAAGAATAACAAGCTAGGACAACCAGCAGTTTATGTAACTCGAGTGAATACGTTACACAATCAAGGTGCGTTAGGTTTGAATTTGGAAGGTCAAGGTTTAGTTACGGCAATTTGGGATGAAAAAATTCCTCAAATTACCCATGAGGCTTACAATGATAATAATGGAACAAGGGTTAGCGATGAGTTTACAGAAGGATACAATACAAATACTCCACCAACATTATCGGGTCATTCTACTGGAGTAATTGGCATAATAATGTCATCAGATTACGATGGTAAAATTAGTATGGCACCTAAATCTTCTGGAATAGGATTTAATGCTTTTGATACATTAACTAACTATTCATTGGATCATGATATCTTGGCTTCATCTGGCGATTTTTCATTTTCAAATACCAATTCTATTCCACTGACAAGTTTACAAAGCAAACCTGTTTTCCCTTTAGTTTCTAATCACTCGTACATAACTAGTTATGGGGTGCCATATGATAATGTTGCTAATAAGTATAAGTACCATTTACCTTGTATAGCATTTGGCAATATTGCAACCCAAAAACCAGCGAAGTCATATAATTCGATGATAGTAGGACTCTGCCTTTCGGCACACCCCAATTCAGCAACCGTGCCTGAGGACGAACCTGGATCCATCGGTCTTTTGCAAAACAACCATACAAATTCTGAGTATAGAATTCTTCCCAACATCATTGCTCCTAGTAGAAATATTACCCCATTCCCAACGGATCTTTACGGTATTTTAGGTGGAACCTCAGGTAGCTCACCTCAAGTCGCGGGTGGGGCCATTATATTGCAACAACTCTACGGAGATTATCATCCCACCTTCATGAAAAGTAGCACTGTTAAAGCACTCATGATACATACCGCTCAGGAAGCTGGACCAATTGGACCAGATATGATTTTCGGTTTTGGATTATTAAATCTTGAAAATGCCGCTAATGTAATAATGAATGAAACTTTAAGTACTGAAATTATAGAGGACACTTTAGCTAATGGAACCACAAATACTTATACCGTTACGGCAAGCAATTCGAAGCCATTAGAAATCACATTAGCATGGCTTAATCCTAACGGTAACGATACGATTATACAACTACATAATGACTTAGATGTTGTTGTAAAATTAAATAACACAATCGTTGGCTACCCTTGGTCAATGGATCTAACAGAACCACTAGTGCCGGCTAGAGTAGCAATAAATACAATAAAAAATACAAAAGACAATGTTGAGAAAATACAAATTATGAATCCAGTTCCTGGACAAACCTACACCATTGAAGTCAGTCATACGGGTTCACTTTGGGAAACGCAATGCTCAACGATCTATTACCAAAGTTGTTCTTTAGCTTCAACGAATAGCGTAGAATATTCATTAATAATTTCTGGAATAAATAATTGTCCATCTAGTTCGCCGGACGATACTTTGAACATTATTCAGCCAATAACTTCTGGTAATATAACTGAACATGCCAATCTTGATCTATTAGCTTCAAACATCATCACAGGAGCAAATACAGATGTTCAATATTTAGCTGGGCGCGATGTAATTCTTCAACATGGTTTTGAGTCAAACAATTATAATACCATGATTAAAATTCAAGAATGTTTAAACCCTGATTTATCTGGGATAAATTATAATCCTATCAATCGACCTATTTATTATTGGAATTCTTCATCTCCTAGGCCAGAAAATCCTGCTGTTTCTAATAGTATAATGGAAAAAATTCTTGAAAAAGTTTCAGTATATCCTAACCCAACCAATGGCATTGTGAGAATTAATCCTAATGGAACCGGAGATGGAAGATATGAAGTAAGAGATACGCATGGGACATTACTTTTTTTAGGTAGGTTTGATTCGGATGAAGTGAAAGAAATTGATTTAAGCCAATTAGCGCGTGGACTGTATTTCGTTACCGTGTCTAACCCTTTAGGTATTAAGTCTCATAAAATAATTCTTAAATAGACGTATTTTCAAACCTGGGTCTTTCAATTAAATGTCCCTTTTTCTATTTCCTTAAATAACAAATTAAAAATACTTCTCACTCAAGGCAATCTTTATCTTTGAGGCTATGAAGAGATTGAGTTTGATTGCATTGTTGCTGAGCGTTGCAATGTTTTCCATTGCGGATAGCCTAGACATAAAAATCGGTCAAATGATTATGATTGGCATGAAAGGCACAAGCGTCACGCCGAATAGTAGCATTTATAAATATGTAGCTCAAGGCAAAGTGGGCGGTGTGCTTTTATATGAATACAACGTCCATAAAACCCAAGCCAAAACGAAAATGAAAGCACTAACCAACCGTTTGCAAAGTGCTGCCAATATCCCTCTACTCATATCTATAGATCAAGAAGGCGGAAAAGTAAACAGACTGAAAACGAAATATGGTTTCCCTTCCATGCCATCGGCTTATGATGTAGCTCAGCGAAATAGTATGAATTATGCGCAAACAATTGCTTCTCGTATCGCAAGCACCTGCGGTAGTTTAGGTATCAATGTTAACTATGCACCAGTAATGGATTTACATAATCCTACTTGTCCTGTACTTGGGCGCAGAGAAAGATGTTTCTCTAGTAACCCCGCTACTGTTGCCAAATATGGCGAAGTATATGTAGATGCGCATCGAGATAACAATGTATTGACTGTTTTAAAACATTTTCCTGGGCACGGAAATAGTAAAAGCGACTCGCATAAAGGAATTGCTGATGTTAGCCGATATTGGAAAGAAAATGAGCTACTTCCCTATCAAAAAATGATTGCAAAAAACAAAGTAGATGCTATCATGACGGCGCATATTATCAATACACAATTAGAGCCAAGCAAACTACCTGCGACGCTATCTAAAAAAATTATCACAGGCAAACTGAGAAATGATTTAGGATACAATGGTGTTATCATAACAGACGATATGCAAATGGGCGCCATAGCAAAATATTATGGCTTTAAAGAAAGTATCAAAAAAGCCTTGTTGGCAGGAGTTGATATTTTAATGTTCAGCAACAATATCCCCGGAGCCAACCAATACTCGGCTCGTAATGTTCATGCTACGATAAAAAAAATGGTGCTCGCTGGTGTGATACCCATGAGCCGAATTGATGAGAGCTATGCTAGAATCTTAAAAATGAAACAAGGGCTCCAATAATTATTTAATATATTTACAATAACAATGAAACATTATTTATTACTTCTTATTGCGGTTTTCTTTGCCGTATCAACCCAGGCACAATACCAAAATAAGAAAATTCAAATTGGTCAAAAAGCGCCAGAGTTAGAATTTAAAAATCCAGAAGGGGAAGTTATTAAGCTTTCTAAAATCAATAAAAAACGCGTGGTCTTAATTGACTTTTGGGCTAGCTGGTGCGGGCCGTGCAGAAGAGCAAATCCTGGCTTAGTTAAATTTTACGATAAGTATAAAGATGAAAAATTTAAAAAAGCGCGCAAAGGATTTACGGTATTGAGTGTAAGCTTAGATAAAAAACAAGATCGTTGGGTAAAAGCCATTGCCCAGGACAAATTATCATGGCCGTATCATATGAGTGACCTAGGCGGTTGGGGAAGCGAGCCAGGAAAAATATATGGTGTGCGTTTTGTACCTCAGTGTTTTTTGATTGACGGAAACGGTACTATTATTGGCAAATACAACAGTCCAGAAGCTAGCGAAGCAGATCTAAAAAAATTATTAGCTAACTAATGACGGACGAACCACTCCCTCAGAAACTAATTATCATTACCGCGCCATCGGGCTCTGGAAAGACAACCATTGTAAAAGAATTATTGAATCGTATTCCTACACTTACATTTAGTGTTAGTGCTACTACGCGCCCGCCAAGAAAAAATGAAGTAGATGGCATAGACTATCACTTTATGACTGTGACATCCTTTGAAGAAAAAATCAAGGAAGATGCATTTGCCGAGTACGAGATGGTTTATGAAAATAAATTCTACGGCACCTTGAAAAGCAAGCTGAGTGAAATTTGGCAAAACAAAAAAATCCCTTTGGTGGATATTGATGTACAAGGCGCAAAAAAAATTAAGCAACAATATACTGATCAAGCCGTTAGCATTTTTATTCAAGCGCCGAGCTTAGAGATATTAGCGGACCGACTAAAAAAACGAGGTACTGAAACTCCAGCGATGATAGAAGAGCGAGTAGAAAAAGCAGCCAACGAATTAAAACAACAAAGTGCTTTCGACCATGTTGTGGTAAACGATGCATTGAAAGATGCTATTCTTGCTTGTCAGAATATCGTAGAAGATTTTATCACTTAAACAAGAGCCTGTGATTCTACTTTTTTTAATAGCCTCCTTATTATTTACCCTTTTGCTTGGTGCGCGCATTAATCTTTTACATGGCACACAAACTGCGAGCACACAGGTTGCTCCCCGATCTTCGCTTACTATTGTTATTGGATTAGGAATAATCGTTTCGCTCGTTCTATATACGTTGGGATTGTGGAATTTGCTTAGCGAACAACTTGCATCCTTTGTTTCAAACCACTTTATTATCACTCTGCTAGCAGTTCTTTGTTCAGTTGTGTTGGGCTTTTTGTACCTAGCAATAGCCTACAAAATTTTCTCTAAAAGAACGCTCACAAGCAATCGTTTCCTTTTTAGAAATCAACATGAAGAAAGTCAATCTGCGCCTTCTAGTATTGATAAGAATCCAGCATTTGAATATCTAAGTACTGAAAATGAAGAAGAAAAAGATAGTGCCGAAATTTTAGAAAATGCCTTAGACCTGTATAGCATTGAAATAAGAGAATGCTTGATACCTCGAAAAGAAATCGTAGCCGTTGAAATTACAGAAGAAATAGAAACGGTAAAACAAACGTTCATAGAAAGCAAGCACTCTAAATTAATCGTCTATGACGGCGACATTGATAATATTGTGGGCTATGTGCACCATTCAGATTTTTATGGCGCACCAGAAAAAATTGAAGATTTAGTAAGTGATATTCCTACCGTTCCGGAAAGTATGACAGCCTTAGAAATGCTATCCTTCTTCAAGAAAAAACAAAAAAGTATAGCCTGGGTAGTAGATGAATTTGGTGGCACCGCTGGCATACTCACCACAGAAGATTTACTGGAAGAGCTTTTTGGAGAGATAGAAGATGAACATGACGAGAGTGAATATATTGAACAACAAATTTCATCGAATGAAATTATTCTTTCCGGTCGGTTAGAAGTAGAGTATATTAATGAAAAGTTCAACTTAAACATCCCGACTGACTCGGCAGAAACTATTTCAGGCTATATCATAGAAGAGCAAAATGAAATTCCAGCAAAAGACGAGAAAATCATATTGGGTTCTTATGAATACAAGATATTAAAAGTGAGTAAAACCAAAATAGAAACCATCCGATTAAAAGTATTAGAAGAATGAAGAAAGCAATGATTTTTGCTGCCGGTTTGGGCACAAGACTAAAACCCTTTACGCTGAATGCTCCAAAAGCAATGGCTCCTGTGAATGGGAAACCCTTATTGCAACGCAACATTGAATATTTAAAAACGTTTGGCATTGAAGAAATCGTTGTGAACGTACATCACTTTGCGGATCAAATAATTTCATTCCTAGAAGAAAATGATTTTGGTGTAAAAACTATTATTTCCGATGAGACCGATGAGGTATTAGAAACGGGTGGCGGTCTTTTAAAGGCACGTCCATTATTAGAAGATGCAGATGATATTCTCATAATGAATGTTGACATTCTCACTGATATTGATATTTCGGAATTAATAAAACAACACAACGAAAATGATGCCTTAGCTACATTAGCAGTTAGCAATAGAGAAAGTTCTCGTGGATTATTATTTGATCAAAACTTACAGCTTTGTGGTTGGCATAATAAAAAAACGAATGAAGAAAAGATTGTTCATAAAAAAGAGGTGTTAGTTGATTTTGCCTTCAGCGGGATACAAGTATTAAGTTCGAATATTTTCCCGTTAATCAATCAAAGAGGTCCGGATGGGCTCCTTCGGAGAAAGTTCTCCATTATAGATACTTATCTTGATTTAGCCAAAACTCAAAAAATTCTTGCCTTTGATCATAGTGGTAACATTTTAATGGACGTCGGCAATCCTGAACGTTTAAAAAAAGCAGAAGAGGTGTTTCAATAGCATTATCTATTTATTTGGAACGTGCTACTACCTACTCCTGTAGAAGTATGCACTTTCAAAATGTACGTGCCATTAGATAGTTGACTCACATCTAAACTCTTATGTTGCATGCTCAGTATTCTTTTTCCGGAAATATCAAAAAGAATAATTTTCTCTATCTCTTCTTCCGTTTTTATTTTTAATCCGCTTTTTGCAGGATTGGGATAAATTGTAAAATCAACATCATTTCTTTCATAGGTTAAAATTTTTAATGGAAAAGTAGAAAGCTTCCAAGGTTCAAATCCTGTATTCAACCAATTATTCGAAAATATCAAAGTGCCATTGTACTCAACAAAATCATCATCTAGAGGATAGCGACTGCAGAAAGATATTTCTGTGTTTGTAGAGGTGTCTCCCATAGGGCGAAGGGCCTTTGTGTTAGTCGAATCACCAGCACTCTCCCAAAATGTGCTACCTCCTTGTGATCTAAAATACATTCGATTATTATACACTATAGGGGGAGCTTCTACCAATATCGTACTATCGATAACTTCGTATGTTCCATTCGGTGTTCCATCTGTAGTCCAAAGAGTAGATAACGGTCCGTTTTTTTGACCGGCAGAAAAATAGGCCCGACCATTATAATTTTTAAAGTACTTTGGATTTGCCCAAACATTAAACCATTTTTGCGACTTCATTACGGTTGTCAATCCATTCGGAGTCCCGTCACTCATGTATAAACCATCTCGGGCCGGTGGATTTGTATCAAAACCACCAAATATTAATTGATTATTAAATACAGCAATATCACCATAAACTTGAAACGATGTATTGGAACTGGCATTAGGATGAACAAGTTGTGTACCTAGTGCTGTGCCATCGGTCATCCAAAGGTGCACACCAGGGCTCACGCCTTCTCCTTTAAAATAAAGTTTACCACCCATTTCAGTAAAGTACTTATCAATAGAAAAATCATTTGACAATACCATTTGAGGTTGCACCAATGGCTCATTAGCGCTAGAAGGATTACCCAACAATACAGTGCCGGAAATTGTACCATCTGTTTTGTATAACACACCAGCTTGGTCTATGAAATACAATTCATTATTAAAAGAATACAAACCTTTAGGACTGGAAGAATTGCTAGCACTACTAGGTGAACCAAATATTGTTTGTAAATCCAAAACATTCGTGCCCGAAGTTGTTCCATCAGTTACCCAAAGCTCTCGACCGTAAGTTGGATTATCAGCAGTAAAAAATACTTTACCATTAGACTTCACTAACTCCCTTATCTGCGAAGCACCCAAATTATAATTTATATCGGTATTAATATCTTTCAAAAGATTTGTACCCACAGAAGTTCCATCAGTTATCCAAAGTTCCTGACCATGCGTTAAATCATTAGTAATGAAAACAAATTGACCATTCAACTCACGGAAGTACCAACAGAAAGGTCCGCCACTGAGCGAACCCTGCATATACAAAATAGGACTGATATCTTTTACTAATACTGTACCATTAGCTGTACCATCTGTTTTCCATAACGCTGTGCCGTGCGTACTATCATGACCATTAAAAAATAGCTCTCCATTAATTATTGCCGTACCTTCTTTGAAGAAAGAACAGCCAGTATTTACATGCACAAAATCCGAATTAAAACCACCTGGGTTTATATCTTTAACAAGATTCGTTCCAGCAGTGGTTCCATCAGTAACCCAAAGTTCTTGGCCATGTGCAGAATCAATTGTTTGAAAATAAACTAGATTATTAAATTTTGTAAACCCAAAAGTATGTCGAAAGAATGGGACATTTTGAGAATTTATATCTTTGATAATACTTAAAGATTGTGCTTGGCTTAGATTAGAAATGCA
>CAYMFF010000049.1:14068-21188 GCA_964389575.1 uncultured Chitinophagaceae bacterium | reverse complement strand
CTTTGCTGTTCGATAATGTTTCGCTCCCCAACAAGGTTGGGGATAGCATTTCGAACCATAGATAAACGAGGTTCTCCGAACCCGCTGCCCTTAGGCAGAATAGCACACAACATTTAACGCTAGTTCGTCACGCTGTAGCGTGACGAGTATTTCAGAGAAATACATTTATCCTTAGTTCGAGTTGACTTCCCGCCACGGCGGGAAAACAACTCAAACAGCGCAATATATAAATCTATCCATCTTCCACAATCGCATCCTTCTCCCGCTCCACAACCAAGCCACTATTATCCGCTATTATCCACTAGCGCGCTTACCACATATCGTTTGTTGGTGGTTTTGCTTAGCTCAGTACAAAACACTTTGGGCGTGCGTCGTTTCCAAGTAAATTCATGTTTCTTTATTTCTAGGGCTTGGGCGGGCTGTAGCATTTCTATTGCTATGCGTACGGGATGTTTTTTGCCTAGTCTTCTTTTTTTGACAGCCGCTAGCTCCTCAGTGTCACACTGTCATTCTGAAAAATTATTCCCCAGAATAATTTGTTCAGAACCTGCCTGTCCGGCAGGCAGGTCCTCGGGCAACACAGTACGCAAAGTGTTATTGTCGAGGATACTGATCCCGCTATGGCGGGACAAGAATACGAGATTCAATTGTTGAAATATTTTTTTTCTATCACTTCATCACATGGTTAAAGAAAAAAAATAAATTACTAATTATAAAAAAAGACAAATCATCTATCTTAGACAGATGAAGAAGACAAGACTCCTATTACTTTGTACTTTAATTACCTTATTCAGCCAGGCCCAAACCTTTCAATGGGCCAAAGAAATGATTGGCGGCTCTAGTAATAATCTTATTCCGGAAAGTATTTGCACTGACAAATGGGGCAACTCTTATATAACAGGTCAGTTTCAAGACTCGCTTGTCTTAGATAATACAATACTTTATGCCAATAATCTCATAAACGCATTTGTAGCAAAATATAACAGTACAGGTAATTTACTTTGGGCTATGTCAATTGGAGATACCAACACTGCAACAGGTATCGGCATTCATTTGACATCGGACCATTTACAATTTGTATTAATAGGCAATTTTTTTGGTACGGTTGATTTTGATCCTGGGCCTGCTGTTACGAATCAAAATTGTGTCACCGGCACAAGTGGATTTATTGCACGCTATGATTCTAGCAGTTCACTAGATTGGGTTACTAGCTTTACAGATACTTCAGGTTATGCTTTCCAAACAGCATCAAATGTGGATGAGAATGGTAATATTTATTGCTTAGGAAATTATACGCAAACCTTAAATTTTAATCCCAAAGGCTTCACCCCAACTTATAAAACACCAAGTTCCTCAAACAAATTTTATATCGCTAAAATGGGCTCAAATGGAATACTGAAGTGGGTAAAAGATTTAGACGGAAATTATATAAGAGGAAATGACTTAACGATTGATTCGCTGGGCTATCTATACCATGCTGGCTACTATAATTCATGGGGAGAATTTGATCCAGGGCCTGGCAATGCAAATCTTTCTAATACAAATACTTTCATGAATAGTAATGATGCCTATATTTCAAAATTAGACTCCAACGGTAATTTCGAATGGGCAAAATCTTTTAATGGTAATTACAATAGCGTGGTAAACAGTATATCCTTAGACCTTGCAGGCAATGTGTACTCGACAGGAAAATTTGCTGGCACAACCGATTTTGATCCCAGCGCAGGAACCAATACGCATACTACGGGCAGTGGAAACTCCAATGACCCTTTTATTTCAAAATTAAACTCTAACGGGAATTATGTCTGGGCCAAGCAGGTTTCTGGCGAAGAAGGCTATTCCATTGAAATCAGCACTAATCAAAATATATTTCTGCATGGATATTATAGATCTTACGCTGACTTAGATCCTAGTGTAAAAAAGTTTGAATTAAGAACACCAAATACAAATCATTACGCCTCTTTTGTAAGTAAATACAATTTAAATGGAGATTTTTCTGTTGGTTATGGATTCACCCCATCCACACACGACTTTGGAGGAATTATGACTCTAGACTCCTTGAGTAATATTTATGTATGTGGCATATTTTGGGACTCGCTAGATGTTTCCCCCGGTCCTTCATCATATTTCCTCAATGGTCCAGCTTCTAGAAATCTATATTTAACCAAGTTAAATAATTGTGGAGGCACAAACAGCACTATTGATACTTGCTTCTCTAGTGCGTTGGTCTTTAATGGAAGTTATATTTCAAGTAGTGGAATTTATTCCTATCTATTTAATGACGGAAGTTTCTGCGATAGCCTCGTATCTTATAATATTTTGATAGGCCAACTTTCTGCAACTATACAGCACACCAGCACCTTACTAAATGCAAAACCAGATTTAAAAACGTATCAATGGATTCGTTGCAATCCATACAGCCTTCTCAACGGAGAAACTAGCAATCAATACAACGCCTTTATGGGTGGAGACTTTGCCGTTATTGTAAAACATGGCAATTGTATAGATACATCAAGTTGTGTTACCATTTTTCCACAAAGTATAGATGAGTTCAAGACGAATCAATTCACGATTCATCCTAACCCGGCTACTAACGAGATTTCTATCAACTGTAACTCTAAAATTTCAGATGGTATTATAAAACTTCTGGACCCGCTTGGAAAAATTCTTTTTAAATATGAAAACTTTAATGGAAAAACGAAAGTGATTTCTATTGAAAACATTCCTGCAGGTTTGTACATTCTGTTCATAGAGAGCAATGGCAAAAAGTATATGCATAAAATTATAAAACAATAAAAATGAAAATCAGCATTTTAATATTCTTACTCCTCTCAATAACCTTTGTAGCTCATGCTCAAACACTTCAATTTGATTGGGCGGTTAAAAATGGTGGCCCACAGGGTAGCGACAATATAAGCTCAGCAACTTTATCCTCAGATAACGATTTATATGTAGCCAATCGAATCCCAATAGTAATTAGTTCAAGTATTGGAACTGGTATCTCGTTTTCTCGTTACGATAATTTCGGTAATATCTGGTGGACCAAAACTATTCGATCATCAAGCAATCTACAAGCAAATGGCTTGAAATCAATTGATTCAACTGGTGTTGTTGTTGTAGCGAGCATTCAAGGCTCTGTTGACTTTACTCCCTTGGGAGATTCAACTTCCTATAGTAGCCAAAGCGGAAAGGTAAACCCCGTAATATTCAAATTGAATAAGGCTGGTAAAATTGTATGGCTCAAACAATTACTAGGTGTTGGTAATGCAACTCCCTTTGCTATGGACATTGACCTTCAAGGAAATATTATTATTGCTGGCAATATAACAAATGGAACTGTTGACTTTGATCCAGGAACGGGCATAACAAACTTAAGCAATACAGGAACTAACCAACATTTATTTGTTGCTAAATACAATTCTACTGGAAGTTTATTATGGGCAAAAAAAACTACGGGTACGAATGGCTTCATTAGACCGAGGCGTATTGTATGTGACCAAAATAATAATATTAATTTGGCACTAAATTTTGCTGGTAACCATGATATAGATCTTTCAAGTGCCTTGAAATATCATAGTACGGCGGGATCGCAAATACAAGATTTTCTTCTGATTCAATATGATACAAGTGGTCAATTAATCTGGGATAAGCAAATTGGAGGATCGGGCATCGATCAAATAAATGGTTTAAGCTTGAATAGCCAATCCGAACTTGTTGCTGTTGGCACGTTCAACGGAAGTGTTGATTTTGACCCTAGCAGCTCAACAAAAAATTTCAATTCTCAATTATCAAAGGATATTTTTATTGTCAAGTTTGACAATTCAGGCAATCTTATCTGGGCGAAGGCCCTTCAAAGCATAAATAACAAAAATGCATTTGATGTTTATTTTAGTCAAAATGACGAAATTTATATTGCAGGGCAATATCTATCTACTTTAGATTTTGACCCAAATGCCGGCACAAAAACGGGCATAGCAAATTTTACAAATTGCTTTCAACTTAAGTTGGATAACAATGGTAATTATAAATGGTTCTTAGAAATAGAACATACTGGCACAACGAATAACATGAGAATTTTCAAAAGTACTACTGATGGAATATTCACAGTAGGGACTTTTTCGGGTGTCGCCAAAGATTTTGATCCGGGTAATGGCTCATTTTCGCTTAGTGCTAGCAATCAAGATTGCTTTGTTCAAAAAATTCGTGAAATCCCATTCCCTCAATCAGTCAATTATTTTACCAAGAAGCAAATTCAAGTAAATCCTAATCCGACCCAAAATGAAATAAACATTACCAGCAACCTTAAAAACTTCAAACTAAACATCTATTCCTACCAAGGTCATAAAGTCTATCATTCCAATAAAACACACCATAACAATTGTAGCATTGACATTTCGAACTTGGCAAATGGAATCTATTTTATAAAACTCCTTTCTAACGAAAATCCACCAATAATTGATAGATTCATTAAGAAATAGCGGTAATAAAAAAGAAATCATTATCACCTTTGGCTTCTATATAGAAAACTATTATTTCATTCGCCACCTCTATTTACATTGGCAGAGATGGCCAAGTAAAACAAGTGCATACTGGTTATAAAGGACCAGGAACGGGTAAAGTCTTTACTGATTTTGTAAAGGAAACGGATTCATTTATTGATCCCTTACTTAAGCAATAACACTTATCACTTACGCACTATCATTCGTGCATTGTCATTCTGAAAAATTATTCCTCAGAATAATTTGTTCAGAATCCTCGGGTAGCAAGATAAACCAAACAACAGAATTAAACCTTTTTAGATTCAGTAAGTCCAAAAAAGCATAAACTATTAATTCACGCTTTGAAATAAAAATTTATATTTACAATTTAAACCCCTGATATGAAAATTTTAAAATCCCCTTTAGCCTTTTCCCTTATTCTTCTTACTATATTCAGTTCCTGTAAAAAAGACTTTACCGTAGCGGACGTAAACACTGATCCAAAAAAACAATTTCAACCATTGGATATAAGCTTTGGATTTAACGATTTTGACATTCTA
This sequence comes from uncultured Chitinophagaceae bacterium, assembly GCA_964389575.1. Lineage (GTDB taxonomy): Bacteria > Bacteroidota > Bacteroidia > Chitinophagales > Chitinophagaceae > JAGNRR01. The sequence goes on along the minus strand of CAYMFF010000049.1, from coordinate 16,150 downwards.
AATAATGGGGATGACATCCTTCTTTCTGGAACCAGAGGTTATAGAATACTAGATGCAGATCATAATATTAAACAATCCTACGATTACGCTACTCGATATACAACGCTTGGAAATTATAATGGCCATAATTATTATCAAAATGGTGCTGAGGTGAATGGCAAGCATGGGATAACATTTAGACATATATTATTTAATTGGAACTCTACTTTCACCTTTGAAAAATTAGGTTTACAATTTAGTGAACTTGGAACGTATTATATTTCATCGCTTATTGGCCCCTATAACCACAAAGGAGCAACAATAACATTTGCGTATGACGGACAGGTTACGATAGTAAGTTTAAACGAAAGTGATATACGCTATCCAACAGATACTGCAACGACATTAGGAACAAAGAGAAGCTTCAACCTTCCAAGACAAAATCAACAAGTAATTTATAAGGTAATAGATACACGAAATGGATACTTTATTTATGATAGATATTTGAAAGGTGGCACCAAGGGATATTTAGTTGATTATAATGGACAATTACAAGACTCTATTGAAGCGATTCAATCTGTTATGTACAAAAATGACAACCTTTTTATATCTACAATTTTTGGTAAGCTTTATCGTGTCGAAACGCAATTCGACCATGCCTTTTATGTTGCCAAGAGTGAAATTGACGTTTATGATATGGCCTATATTCCAAAGTCAAATGAAATTTTAATTTCTAACAAAGAAGGCCTTAGTGTAGTCGATTATCAGTTTAATAAAAAAAGAGAAGTCCCCTTAGATGGTCACACACTTTCTAGTTATTACGGATTTGATGAAAGAAATATACGTGTCGTAAATAATAAAATTTACACCTATAAAAACAACAGCGATTTGTTGACTCAAAATGTTTCTTGGGATATTCATTGGGCGGATATTGAAATACTAGACGAATAATTATTTCTTTAAAAAGCTTTTATATATATGTTGGCCTGCCCATCTCACGGACACTGAATACATCCCAATTGGCAATACACTAATATCTAGAGTTAGATGATTGTTAGTATGATTTGCTTTAGAATACACCAATTGACCAAAACTATTAAATATCTTAATATTCAACTTTTGACCCTGTGTGATATTATCAAATTTTATCGAAAATGCATCAGAGGTAGGATTAGGATAAATTTTCAAATACCCTTTTTGTAAATCAAAATCTCGTATCGCATTCGGATAATTTGCCGTCACCTGCAATGCATCAAAGACCGCATCAAACTGAGTATTAATCGTTTTATATCTAAACGCAATATAAGAATTTCCACTAGTAGGTGGAATAATAATCGAATCCATGTTTTGATAGGTGCCAGCATTGAGCATATAATCTGTACTGTCAAATTGTTTTAATAATTGCCAACTTCCACTTACCGATGGATTTTGTGATCCTTTGACTAAATAAATACCCAATCTATCATTTGCACTAGGAACTTCTACACCACTTAAATTAACAATGAGTGAATCAATACTTCCTCCCGCCGAAAAATTAAAAACAGGCGAAACAATCCAATTGTCTGTAACATTTACATTACTAATAGGTGGCGCCGCATGAATTAAAACCTCACCTGTTAAAATTGCTACTGGCGTATAACTCCACGAGCTATTGCTATCTAACCCTAAATGATATTGTTTCCACCCTTGCCGCTCGGAGGCATTATCCCAACTAGTACGATAAACTTGCGCCTGAGTTACAAAACTTGCTATTAAAAGCAAGAGCAGACAAGACAGATAATTTTTTATTTTGAGTTGTCGAATTAATACTAGCATTGATTCGCAAATTAATGAATTTTAATCTGTGCTACTATCATTTTAGAAAACTATTAAGAAGATGTATATCGATTTTTTTACAAACAAACGACCTACTTATTCTTGTTTAATTGCAAGTCTGTACGCCTAACGTAATATTCCAATTTTCTACTCTCAATAAAGATTCCTTTGTAGGTATTGTATCTTCTTTCGACCCAATGGCTTCTTTCATTAAATTTATAGGCGTAAAAAGATTTATTAATAAAGGTGTCTTGCAAGTATACCATAGTATGTTGTTCTAACAGGCCA
>CAYMFF010000049.1:0-13968 GCA_964389575.1 uncultured Chitinophagaceae bacterium | reverse complement strand
CCAACTACTAATTAAAATCGTCCATCTAATCAATCTACTTTACCAAAAAATAAGTGCCAAAATATTAGGCGCGCCAGCGTTTTAGATTTACATAAACAATCTAGATAATGAAATATTTAATGCTGCTTGCAAGCACACTCCTATTTTTCAAAATTGGAATTTCTCAAAACATCGTTTTAAATTGGGCCAAAGAATTTGACGGTGGTATGAATCAAGCTTTTTCTATAAAAACGGATAATAATTGCAACGTTTATACAGTTGGAGACTTTCTGGGTACCGTTGATTTTGACCCGAACGCAAGTGTTATGAACTTAACATCCAATGCTTTTGGTGATGCTTATGTTACGAAGCTTGACTCGGCCGGTAATTTAATATGGGCCAAAAATATTCAAGGCACTGGAGGAAACTCAACTAGTTCTGGAGTTGCTGTAGACGGTCAAGGCAATGTTTACCATTCTGGCGTTTTTACCTCTACTACTGATTTTGACCCAGGACCTGGCGTTTTTAACTTAACGAATACTATGAGTGGCAATAGACTTTTTATATCTAAACTAGATAGTAATGGAAATTTTAAATGGGCAAAAGACTTAGGTGACGCTTATGCGGCTTTTAACAAAGAACAATTACTTACTTTAGAAAGTAGTGGCAATTTGATCGTTCATGGAATAGATTCTGTTTATAGAGTATCTCCTACAGGAAATGTAATTTGGTCAAGCCATTTTCATGCATTTTCTGGACTTAATACTTCTACCTATGCTTATGAAACAGATAATAGCGATAACCTTTTCTTTGCAGGTGGTCTAGGTGGAAGTTTTGATTTTGACCCTGGTCCAGGATCCGCCGTATTATCCAGCCCAAATGGAGACGTATATTTTGCAAAGTATTCATCAAGTGGATCTTATGTATGGGCTAAACAAATTTGGAGCAACACCTTTTTGTACCTCGAGAATATGGCCACTAGTCCTACTGGTGAAAGTTATTATACGGGCTCCTATAATGGCACAATTGATTTTGACCCTGGACCCGGTATAAGCAATATGACATCGAGTGTAAATGATGATGTCTTTCTATTAAAACTAGATGCAAATGGCAATTACGTCTGGAGCATAAGTTTTGGAGGAACCAATTCAACTCTTACACAGAATAGAGGCTTGGTAATTGATGTAGATGCAAATGGAAACGTAATTCTTGCAGGTACAATAATTGACACCACCGATATTGATCCAAGTCCTGCAACAAAAATTATTGGCGCCGCTAATGGCACTAGAAGTTTTGTAGCCAAATATGACGCGAATGGAAATTTCTTAAATGGCGAAAGCTTTGGCGACCCAGACTTAGTAGGAAATATAAGTAATTTACATGCGAAGAATAACGAGACCTACCTAACAGGTTCCTTTTTTTTTACGAATGATTTTTATCCGGGTCCGAACGTATTTACAATGAATGCATTCGGCGGGTTCGAAACGTATATCATGAAATTAGACATGACCGTAAACATTCCATTACCATTACATGAGCTAGATTTCACATGCGAAAAAATAAATAGTAATGAAGTACAACTTCGATGGGAAAGCCAAGATAGCAATACAAAGCTATTCGAAGTTCAAAAATCAAACAATGGTCTGGATTGGAAAAAATTGATAGAAATAAATCCTGAGGCTTCTAATGATTATTCCACAATAGATATAAATCCTCATGCCCCAAAAAGTTATTACAGAATAAAAAAAATTAATCTAGATAACACGATCTTTTACAGTGAAACAAAATCATTATTATTTAATGATAAACTTTCAGCTATAACTGTTTATCCAAATCCTGCCACTAATACTTTTACAATACGATCTTCTAAAGAATTTAAAAATAGTAGTTTAGAAATCGTAAACACATTCGGCCAAATTGTAATGGAGCAAAAAAACATTAACGGTTCTGAATACAGTATAAATGTATTAAACTTAGCTCCTGGACTGTATATCTTAAAGCTTAAAAACGACCATGAATTAATTAAACATACTCTATTGAAGAAAAATTAATTTTCATATTTCCATAAAAGAAAAAAGGGGACCATTAAAATTTATTATTTAATTTTAATTTCTACTATGGAGTCACTTTCATTAAACACGCCAGCGCTCTTATTTTCGGCTATTTCTTTGATTATGCTAGCATATACCAATCGTTTTTTAGCGTACGCTTCGGTAATTAGAAATTTACATGATAAATATATTGTAAAAAAAGACAAGAGTATAGAACAGCAAATCGCTAATCTAAAGTTACGGATTGACCTCACTCGCTGGATGCAAATTTTCGGAATATCTAGCCTACTCCTTTGTGTATTGACAATGTTTTTAATTTATATAGACCAACACTTAAGTGCAGTTTGGATATTTGGGATTGCGCTTATTTTATTAATTATATCTTTAGGCTTATTAATAAAAGAAATACAAATTTCAGCAAGAGCTTTAAAACTTCACATTAGTGATATGGAAGATGGACTTAGCAAAAAAGAAAAATAAACACATGAAAAAATTAATCTCCATTGTCTTATCTGTTGCTATCATTTTCGTTGCGAGTTGTTCATCAAGTGATAATTCAACTTCAAAAAAATCTCCTAAAGATATGTTGAGCGAAGCCTATCAACTTTTTAAAGAAGGCAAAGACGCTAAATCTATCGAATTAGCCGAGGAAGTTTTAGCCATTGGCAAAAAAACTAAAAACGATACGCTTATCGGGAAAGCGCTCACTTCTTTATGTCGCAATGCACAGCGTGAATTGGACACAACACGACTTGCAGATTTAAGCGCACAGCTAAAGTCATTAGCAGAAAGCAGTGGCAATCAAAAATGGCTTATGTATAGAGCACATCAAAATGCCGAAATGTGGCGTCTGGTCGGGAATATGAATCGAGCGGAAATGTATTATGAAGAAAGCATGAAAATATCTGAGGCTACGGGTGCAACAGGAATGTTTATGATTGATCATTTTAATAAATCTTTCGTTTCCACCGCAAAAGGAAATTTCAAGGAAGCCAATGATTTAATCAAGAAATATTATCAACTAAGAAAGGAAGCAGATCCAAAATCCGAAGATGCTTATGGACTGATAGCGCTTGCTTATTTACTAGAACAACAAAAAAATTATGCCGGCGCTCACGAAGTAGCCGTAACCACTCGACGACTATTTAAAGAGCAAAATATTTTTCCAGAACCACCCGATGAAAAACTACTAATAGCAGTTGAGAAAAAAGTGCTAGAAATCTTAGAATCAGAAAAGCACAAGCAAATAAGTGCAAATCCTTCTAAAATTTCGGTTACGGAATTACTCGAAAAGTATTTACTTTAAAAAAATCATGTTTATTGAGAACATGCAACATTAATTTTCCAACTGGTTTTAGGCGACACCACGGCACAATAAATCATTATTTGTTCGGCAATTTTCTACAATTACAACTCATCTTTGCCCAAATAAATGAATTGTAATCAACCTCTTCAAGCTGCACTTATTGCATTATATTTTTTCCTATGGGGCAACGAATTACAAGCGCAATCTCAGCTAGATAAAATTACCGGTACGCTTATTAATCAGCTAACTAAAAAACCTATTCCTTTTGCATCTATTGTTTTATTAAATAATCAAGACAGCAGTATTGTAGTAGGCAGCAAGTCAGATACACATGGGAAATTTACATTGAATACCAACACAACAAATACGTTTCTTAAAATCAGCAGTATAGGATACAAGGACAAGTTTATTCAGACTATAAAAGTCGTGAATGGCAAGCTTAGTTTAGGTACAATACCTATTGAAAGAAAAAATAGCAAATTGAAAGCAGTTGTCGTGCAATCTGAAAAATCAACAACTGAATTCAAATTAGACAAACGAATATTTAACGTTGGCCAAGATTTAAGTAGCAGTGGCGCAAGCGCTCTAGAAGTTCTAAACAATGTACCATCGGTAAATGTAAATATCGAAGGAGAGATTGCTTTACGAGGAACAACAGGTGTTCAAATTTTAATCAATGGAAAACCTTCGGTAATTGCAAGCGAATCAGGCAATACTCTCGGGACTATCACAGCTGATATGATAGAGAAAATTGAAGTTATTACCAATCCATCAGCTAAGTATGAAGCCGAAGGAAGTGCTGGAATAATCAATATCGTATTAAAAAAAGAAAAACGTAAAGGCGTGAACGGCTCGGCTAGTTTAAACTTGGGCTGGCCTCAAAATCATAGTTTTGGATTAAGTCTAAATCGTCGTTCTGAAAAATTTAACCTGTTTAGCCAATTGGGCGCTGGCTACAGAGAACTTCCACGATTTAATAAAAGTATCAATACAGATTTAGTTAATAATACAAGTATTAATAGCGAAGGAGAAGAGTTTAGAAACGAACAATTTTATAATTTTATTCTTGGAACTGATTATTACATTAATAAAAGAAATGTTCTTACCCTTTCAGGTAGTATTGCTCTTGAGGTGGAGGATCAACCTTCTTCTTATAATTTTAATTCTACCGATGCAAACGGAAATATTTTATCAGAATGGAATAGAAGCGAAACTACTGAGGCGTTAAACCCAAAGTATCAGTATGAACTGCAATACAAAAGAGATTTTAAAGACCACAAAGATCACTCTCTGCTATTTAGTGCAATTGGTAATTTCTTTGGCAAAGATCAATCTTCGGAGTTTGAAAACAGAACGATTGCCGGATTAAGCAATGATGGCAATCAACGAACTCGAACTAATTTCAAAGAGGAGAAATACACGTTCAATTTAGATTATACCAAACCATTTAAAAAATTCTTCACTTTAGAATCAGGTGCTCAATATCAAATCCAAGATGTAAGTAATGACTATGAAGTCAGTGATTACATAAATCAAGATTGGGTCATAGACCCAGACTTAACTAATGTATTTAATTATGTTCAAAATGTATTGGGCATCTATAGCACGATAGCTTATGAAAAAGATAAATGGGGTGTCAAATTGGGAATGCGTGCTGAGAATACCGATTTAAACACTGTGTTAGAAAACACTGGAGAAACCAACGATAGAAACTTTACAAATTTTTTTCCAAGCTTTCATACTTCCTATAAAATTAATCAGGCCTTTTCGGTACAAGCTGGTTATTCTAGAAGAATTTATAGACCTCGATTGTGGGATCTAAATCCATTTTTTAATATTCGTAATAATTTTAGTATCCGAGCTGGCAATCCAGATTTATTACCGGAGTTTACCAATTCATTTGAAATAGCCGGTATCTATATTTTTAAGAAAGCCATGCTAAATCTGAATCTTTATCAACGAAATACCTCTGAGGTGATAGAACGCATTTCGTTTTTTGAAGATAATGTAAACACAGTGCGACCCACTAATATTGGCACAAACTCCGCAACTGGCATTGAACTACTTTCAGAAATCGAACCGCACAAAAAAATAAAAATCCTCAGCGAAATAGATTACAATTACTTTAATCGAATTGGTTCATTAGAAACGCAGGTATTTGATTTCTCTGCCGATCGTTGGTCTGCAGAGGTCACTACCAAATTCAAACTTCCTAAAGAACTTGATATTGAGATTAGCGGAGAATACCGATCCGGTTACCAAACGATACAAGGGAACACAAGGCATCAAGCTTTTGCCAATATGGGAGTTCGAAAAAAACTGTTCAAAAAAAGAGGTGTATTAAACTTTAGCATGCGAGACATTTTCGCCTCACGAATTAGACAGACTGAAACAAACCAAACTAATTTTTATGTTTTCAGTCGTGATTATCGCGGTCGATTCATGACTTTAGGTTTTAGTTATAGCTTCGGAAAAGGCGAGGCCATGGAATTTAGTGGACGAAGAAGAAGGTAAACAATACATGTGTATAGGATAGAACCATTTTGCTTAACTTGAATTTCGAGACTAAAAAGAGTCATTAGAAAATTAAAGTAGTTCAATATACAATAAAAGAGGTATTTCTAATGAGTACATAAAGAACTCAAACGTCAAAAGAAACTATGTATCATTGCAGTACATTATGAGTTGTAAAATTGGAACTATTATTTCTCAAGACCAATCCAAAGAAGCTCTGTTATTATCAGACTTAGGTTTTGACTTTATTTTTATTGATTTAGAACATGGATATATTAGTGACTATTCCATTGCTTCCATTATTCGTTCCAATGAAAACGCTAAGATATTTATTCGCATTCGTGCCATAACAGAAGCCCACATCAAACATGCCTTAGATCTAGGATGTCATGGAATTATAGCACCCCGAGTAGAATCAAGTGAAGAATTAAATATCTTGACTACCTATAGCCACTACCCGCCAGAAGGCAATCGTTCTGTGGGCTTTGGACTTTCCAATAAATTCGGTTTAGAATTTAATCAAAACCTTGAAAATTTTAAGCCGATTATTCTTGCCCAAATAGAAAGCACGAAAGGATTGAGCATGGCCGAAGAAATTATTTCAAACGACTTGATTGATGGCATATTTATTGGCCCGTACGACCTGAGTTTAAGCATGAACATTGCAGGTCAGTTTGATCACCCCGATTTCATAGAAGCCGAGAACAAAATTCACTCATTATGCCAGGACAATCAAAAGCAAGTAGGCACCTATTTTAACACGGCAGCTGAAGCTAATCAGTCCAAAAATAATTATGATCTGATTGCTATAGGAACAGACAGCAATATAATGACACGTGCATATCAAAACATATTAGAACAAATAAAAAGTAAATCATGACACAAAACAACCATATAAATTACATAGAATTTTATGCTAATGACTTGGATAAAATAAAAGAGTTTTACTCCTCAGTTTTTAATTGGAAGTTTACTGATTATGGCCCACAGTATACAGGGTTTTCCAATGCTGGATTAGAAGGAGGATTTGAAAAAACTGAAAAGCCCATTACGAATGGCGTGTTGGTTGTTTTATACCATAAAGACCTAGAGGAAACACATAAAAAAGTAATAGAAGCTGGTGGAAAAATTACTAAAGAAATATTTTCTTTTCCTGGTGGGAAACGCTTTCAATTCACTGACCCTAGTGGCAACGAGTTATCAGTTTGGCTGAGTGAAGAATAAATCAAATACGAAATCTAAAGACCTGCTAGTAAATCATTTTGAAACTTCAGACCATCACTCATTCTACGCTTATCTAATCGACCATTTTCCACCATAGCCCAAAGTATAAATTCAAGATAAAAATTCCGTTCTGCTTTATCTATTTCGGGTTGATATTTTTCAAGAATGTTGGCTAAAGGTCCTACTTTATTTAATTCTTTATGATAAGATTTTTCGTCCATCTCAAATGAGATTTGAAGCATCGGGTTATCATAAAACCATTGGGCTAAAGATTCAAATTCGCCATACTCCCCTTCCTTTGCTAATTTCTTAATAGGCGTAAACTCTTCCGCAAACAATGTCTTAATTGCTTCTCCCAACAAAATCATTGCGACATTTTCAGAGCCTTCTTGTTCGCCTTCATACACCAACTCCACCTTACCCGTAATAGATGGTATGACGCCGTTAAAATCACTTAATCGAACACTACCCTTTTTCTCTCCGTTCTTTAGCATACGCAAATAAGCCGTGCTTACTAAATTTTCATAAGTCGTAATACTCATGCGCGCCGACACGCCGCTTTTGGCATCGATATAATCACTTCTTCTAGCTTCAATTACAATTTGTTCCAATAAGGTTTTTGAGAACTCGGGCACATAAATTGCCTTTTTCATTTCATCGTCAATTTTCGCTTCTTGTTGCGTAATTTGTTTGGCAATATCCATACTCTTTGGATAATGCGTAATAATTTGCGAACCAATCCGATCCTTCAAAGGAGTCACAATGCTTCCCCGATTGGTATAATCTTCAGGATTGGCTGTGAATACAAATTGCATATCCAATGGCATTCGAATTTGAAAACCTCTAATCTGCACATCGCCTTCTTGCAAAATATTAAAAAGTGAAACTTGAATTCGTGCTTGCAAATCAGGCAATTCATTTATAACAAAAATGCAACGATTCGCTCTGGGTATCATACCATAATGAATCGCCAACTCGTTGTCATAACTCAGCTTTAAATTAGCCGCTTTTATTGGATCGATATCGCCAATTAAATCTGCGACGGTAACATCTGGTGTGGCCAGCTTTTCAAAGAATCGATTATCTCTATGAATCCATTCTATTGGAGTTTTATCGCCTTTCTCATTCACTAAATCTACAGCATGTTTTGATATTGGATTAAGCGGATCGTCATTTATTTGAGAGCCTGCAATTATCGGCATATGCTCATCAAGCAAATCGACTAAAGAACGAGCAATTTTTGTTTTTGCTTGACCCCGCAACCCTAATAGATTAATATTATGCTTCGCCAAAATGGCACGTTGCAACTGAGGCAAGACGGTATGTTCGTAACCATGAATTGCCTTGAACAGCTCTTCTCCACTCTTAATTTTATCAATTAAATTTGAGCGCAATTCTTCTTTTATTGTTTTTGAAACGTAACCTGCTTTTTTAAGCGCACCGAGCGCTTTAATTTTTTTTGTATCCATTATCTTATTTTCTTAATCCTATTTTTTTCGTAATCTCTAAATATCATTTCACCTAAACCTTTGAGCCCAGTAAAGAAAGCCTTACCCTGATTTTCCATTGTAAACTGATCAACAAACTGCATCAGATATGGATCACGCGCTATCATAAAAGTGGTTATCGGTATTTGTAACTTCCTCGCTTGTCGTGCCATATTATAGCACTTCGAAACAATCTCCGGATCGAGGCCATTGCTGTTTTTATAATATTCACCTGAAGGCAATTTGAGACAACTGGGTTTCCCATCAGTTATCATAAAGATTTGCTTATTCGTTTGTTTTTTTCGACGCAAAATATCCATTGCTAAGCTTAAGCCAGCTACCGTATTTGTATGATAAGGTCCTACCGTTAAGTATGGCAACTCTTTTAGTTTTATTGGCCAGGCATCATTACCAAAAACAATTATGTCTAACGAATCTTTTGGATAACGTGTGCGAATTAGTTCCGCTAATGCCATGGCCACTTTTTTCGCTGGGGTAATCCGATCCTCACCATACAATATCATACTATGACTGATATCAATCATCAGTATCGTGCTCATTTGTGCTTTATGATTTGTTTCGTTTACAACTAAATCATTCTCAGTTAAGTGAAAATTATCAGCACCATGATTTCGCTGGGCATTTTTAATGCTCTCTTGCATTGAAATATCTTCTAACGAATCACCAAAAACATAATTTCTAAACTCACCGGTAGCCTCATCACCTGTTCCCGTTTTCTGAGTTCGATGATTTCCTAATCCCGACTTCCTGATGTTACCAAAAATTTGATTCAAGGCATGCTGCCTGATACCTTGCTCGGTCTTTGCCGTAATTTTAAATTGACCGTCTTCTTCATCCGGATCTTTGAGGTAACCTTTTTCAATAAGCTCCTCTATAAAATCATCCATCGTATACTCATCTGTTGTGAGCTGATACTCCTTGTCTAATTCTCGCATCCAGTCCAACGCTTCATCTGCATCACCAGAAGTATGGGTGATTAACTCCTTGAAAATGTCCAATAGTTTTTCAAAAATGGGTTGATCCTCTTCATTATGTGAAGTGAAAACAAAACCGTCTTGTAACTTTTCTTTGCGCTTGATAAATTCAAAGCTAGTTAGCAATGACCAAAAAGTGAAGACATTTTAGCTAATTTTGTTTAAATTTTTATTAATTTTATTAAACAATAAAATGACAGAGGAAGCAGTTGACAGAATAATAGAAATGGCATGGGAAGACCGCACGCCTTTCGAAGCCATCGAATATCAATTTGATTTGAGCGAAAAAGAAGTGATAAAGCATATGCGAAAACACTTAAAACCTAGTTCGTTCAGACTCTGGCGCAAAAGAGTCCATGACGGTGACAGTCAAAAGCACAGAGCAAAAAGATCACAAGCCATCAAACGATTTAGATGCAGCAGACAGGGCACAATTAGTAATAATAAAATTTCGAAGCGATAATGTTTCCTACGGATTATCCTAGTATCCTAAAAAGAATTGAAGCCATACAACCTAAAAAGTATGGGCAAACCAGAAACTTTGAGGATGGAGCCATAACAAAATTAAGCCCGTATATCTCGCGTGGTGTGCTATCCACGAAACAGATTTTTGAAAAAATATTAAAGAGAAATATTCCAATGGCTGATACCGAAAAATTGTTCCAAGAATTGGCGTGGCGAGATTATTGGCAACAAGTATGGATTAGTAAGGGCATTGAAATTAATGCGGACCTTAAACAAACCCAGACTCCCGTCCAACATCATAATATGCCAGTGGCCCTATTAGAAAACACAACCGGCATAGAAGCAATAGATCGAGGAATTCTATCATTAAAACAAAACGGTTACCTACACAATCATATGAGAATGTATGTAGCCATGCTACATTGTAATGTGAGCCAAGCACATTGGCGCCAAGGTGCGCAATGGATGTACAGCTATTTATTGGACGGCGACTGGGCTAGCAATGCTCTAAGTTGGCAATGGGTAGCAGGCAGTAATGCAAACAAAAAGTACATTGCAAACCAAGAAAATATTAATAAGTATTTCAACTCAGATCAGAAAGGTACTTATTTGGATATCCCCTATAAATCTTTTGCTAATTTAAAAATTCCTGAAGTTTTAAAAGATCATAAGCCCTGGTCTCTCAAAACGGCATTACCCAAAACATCGAATCCTGAACTTGAACAAAAAACAACTTTGATATATAACTATTACAATCTAGATCCGAATTGGCATAAGGGAGAAGATTATCAACGCTTGCTGTTATTAGAGCCCAGTTTTTTCGAAGCATATCCTGTTCAAGAGCATTGTATTCAATTTATTATGGATTTATCCAACAACATTCCGGGTATATTATTATGTGTAGGCGAGTTTGAAAATATTTTGAGAAATATAGAAACTGAGCATATAGTATTTAAAGAACACCCAACGAATTCTCACTATAGAGGGAAGGAAGAATCTCGCGATTGGATGTTTTCGGTGATGGGCTATTATCCTTCATTTTTTTCTTTCTGGAAAAAGTGTAAAAAAGAATTAAAAAATAAAATCACATGAAGAATATTATTCTAACTCTCTTATTCCTGAGCTCAAGCAACATAGAACCCATGGTAATCATAGATTTTTCTGAAAAACAAAACATAGATAATTGGGTAGTAGTAGACGATGGTGTGATGGGCGGCTTATCCCAAGGAAAACTCCAAATAAACGAAAAAGGTAATGGGTTATTTTCAGGTACTATATCACTTGAAAACTATGGAGGCTTTTCCTCTATTCGATATGACTTAGAAACAATAGAGATAAATGATTACTATAAACTAGTCTTGCATTTAAAAGGCGACGGGAAACGATATCAGTTTAGAGTAAAAGATGAATTAGAAAATTATTATTCATACATCAGTTATTTTGAAACGAATGGAAAATGGGAAAAGATAGAAATTCCTTTTTCAGAATTATACCCTTCCTTTCGTGGCCGAAAATTGCGGGGGTCAAATTTCAAAGGTGATTTACTGTCTCAAGTATCTATTCTTTTTGGCAATAAAAAAGCTGAGCGTTTTGAACTTGAAATAAAAAGCATAGAACTCCAATAAAATTGAAAAGTCAAAATTATTTGCTCAAAGATATCCGTTTAAGTAATTTTACTACTAATTAAACAAAGTGAACAAGTTTACAATTTCTCAATTACAAGAATATTCGGGTATTAAAGCCCACACGATTCGTATTTGGGAACAGCGCTATAATGCGCTAACCCCTAATCGTTCCGAAGGAAATACTCGTAGTTATGATAATGAGCAATTGAGAAGACTACTTAATATTGTGAGCTTGTTAGACAAAAAACACAAAATCTCACACCTCTGTGCATTGTCAGATAACGAATTGGCGGATTTAATAGAAGATGAATACAGCCATTCGAACGAAGAAGACGACAATATTTCGCTCTATGTTAACCAGCTTCTATCTTCTGCTTTTGATTTTGATGAAACCAAGTTTGAAAAAATATTTGCCACTTGCATATTGCGGTTTGGTTTAAAGAATACCTATTCTCAAGTTTTATATCCTACTTTAAAACGTTTGGGTGTCTTTTGGTCTAAAGATGCGGTACTTCCTGCACATGAGCATTTCATCACCAATTTAATTAAACAAAAAATATTAACGGCTATTGATTCTTTTGATCCGCCTACGGATAAAAAAGCGCCTTGGTTACTTTTCCTACCAGAAGATGAGTTTCATGAAATGGGTTTATTAATGGCCTATTTTTTATTACGCCATGAAGGTCATAAAGTAATATACCTGGGGGCTAATATTCCCATATCTACCTTGGGAGATACAATTGAACTCGTAAAACCTAAGAACGTACTTAGCTTTTTTGTTGGTAAAAAAGATGACGACAAAAACATGGAGATTATCAAAGAACTGAGTAGCCTTAATCCCAAGATCTCTTTTAACTTGGCATGTCAATCGAACACCTCTAACCTTCCTAGTAAGAAAAACATCAATTTAGTTTTTAGTATTACCGACTTCGAAACAATTTTAGACTAGCCAAAACAACAAAAAGGTTCTTTTTCTCTACTATTGTAATTACATTGTCATATTCTGTTTAAATAATAAAATTTTAGATTAAACAATTTGTTTATTACATTTGCTCAATCATACATTTGTTGATATAATAATTAAAATATATAAACAACATGAAAATTTTAAAAAACTCCCAAAAAATTGTTTTATTAGCTTTACTGGTCAGTTTTGCTTTAATTAGCTGTAATAAGGATACTGATTCTCCAACAACTGACCCAACTAATACAATAACCGATGTTGTAGTAAACAACAACAACTTTTCTACTTTAGAAGCCGCTGTTATCAAAGCAGATCTTCAAGGCACTTTAAGTGGCACAGGACCCTTTACGGTCTTCGCTCCAGACAATGCAGCCTTTGCAGCCTCGGGTATCACTAACCTGAATAACTACTCAGCTTCAGATTTAGAGACCATATTATTATATCACACAATTGGTTCCAAAATAGAGGCTGCAGACGTTCCGGCTGGACCTAATGCTAAAGTAATTACGGCAAGCGGTGACTCCGTTTTTGTTACTAGTAACACCAATGGTGTTTTTGTAAATGGAATTCAAGTAACATCAGCCGATGTTGCTGCTGACAATGGGGTAATCCACGTAATTAATAGAGTATTACTTCCTGCAACTGGAAACACAGTTGAAACAGCTGTTTCTTCGGGATTAGATTCTTTAGTGAAAGCGGTAACCACTGCAACCAATGCCATGGGCGGTGATCCAAACTTAGCCTCTACCTTAAGTACAGCAACATTAACCGTTTTTGCTCCAACGAATGCGGCATTTACTCAGTTGTTAGGCGATTTGAACTTAACAGATATCGATGACATTCCAATTAATACATTATTAGCTGTATTGCGCTACCACGTTGTGGGTGGACGTGCATTTTCTTCTGATTTAGCCAATGGTTCACTGGCCATGCTTGCTGGTGGTAACTCAACGATAAATTTAACGAATGGTACCAACGGCGGACCAACGATAGAAGGAAATGGTAATGGCGGAAACAATTCCAATATTACAGCTACCAATATTGTAACTACAAACGGTGTTGTTCATTTGATAGACCGTGTGTTGCTACCATAATAGTCGAACACAAACACCTAAATAATTTTGTTTGAATTTATAGTTTTTTCATAGGTGGGGTTAGGGTCTTCTTTCGGGAAGGCCCTTTATTGTTTTACGACCGTAAAACTAGCTACCTTTGTAAAATGCCAAAATTTTCCTTTGATGTAAAAGAAATTGTACAGTACTTGGGTTTTGACAAACTCAATGAAATGCAAGAGCAATCCTTAGATGTAAGTAAAGACGAAGGCGACATTTTACTACTTTCTAAAACAGGCAGTGGTA
>CAYMFF010000048.1:0-21271 GCA_964389575.1 uncultured Chitinophagaceae bacterium | reverse complement strand
GGTTTTTACTTGATCCCAAGTTACTTTACCTACTTTTTGGCGGTTGC
The DNA here is from genome assembly GCA_964389575.1 of uncultured Chitinophagaceae bacterium. Classification (GTDB taxonomy): domain Bacteria; phylum Bacteroidota; class Bacteroidia; order Chitinophagales; family Chitinophagaceae; genus JAGNRR01. Next base: position 21,224 of record CAYMFF010000048.1, on the reverse strand, counting down.
TTTCAGGAGAGCCTTTTTTCTTTTTGCTCATTTCCAATAACTGAACTGCTGCAGGTGGAGTTTTGATTATAAAATCAAAGCTCTTATCTGCATAAACAGTTACCACTACTGGTAATACTTTTCCTGCTTGATCTTGGGTACGTGCGTTGAACTGCTTACAGAAGTCCATTATATTCACACCTTTAGCACCTAGTGCTGGTCCGATGGGTGGGGCAGGATTTGCTGCACCTCCACGACATTGTAGCTTTATATAGCCACCAATTTCTTTTGCCATTTTTTTACTTTTTTTTGGTTATAACGCCACGCCTGCGGCGTGGCTTCCAACAGTCCCAACCCTTGTCAAGACTTTCAGGAGCGCAAAAGTAAGATGGTTTTATGGAAAAAGCCAAAATTATATTGACAAATTCCAAATGGGTAGTTATTCAATTATTGTTGGGCATCGACACCTACCAAAGTACTTTATTGCTTTGACTTTAAATAGTTCTAACTTGTGTCTGATCTTTTATCTACGAAAAAGCAAAGTTGCTTTATTCCAAAAAATAAAGTATAAAGATTTACTTTTATGTAATCAAATATGTATTTCTCTTTTCGATAGGGTATCTGTTCCTTGGGATATATGCGGAAGAATCATTCCCAAAAAAATCAAAAGATACTTTTTTAATAGATGGTCCTATAGAATATTCGAGTGTTCTAGCCAATTTTTATAGTTTGCCAATTTTTCAATTGGACATTAGTGATTCTGTGAAAATTGACACTATAAACAACTTGAGATTGATTAATGAAAGAAAAGCATTGGAGACGCTTTTAACAAAGTGGGAAAGCCAGAATTTTAACAAGTCTGTTTTTAATATTTATATTCTTGAAAAGATTACAAATCTATCACATGAAGATTTGTTTAATTTTTTGATTTTGTATCGTCCTCCTAGTAAATTTTTAGAGAATGCATCAGAGTACGAACTTTTAGATTACATAAAAAAATCTGCGGTTAAGTTTAAGCAAAATAAAGAAAATTAATTTAAAAAGTTTAACAAGATAACTAAATTTCGAGGGTTTTCAAATGTTGTTATTTTAAGAAAATCCTGGTTGTCCAAAAGATAAAAGGTGGTCAGGTCTGTGGGATTTAATAATCCACATAACAGTCTTTAATGATGAGATTTTGCTTTGATTATCCAGCTTGATTCTTATAAAGTTGGTGCCATACACAAGCAAAACAAACCAACTCTGGTCAAAGTTCAGCCTTAAAAAACGTTGACTACTCAATAAAAAAAGAAGCTGTCCAGTAACTGGACAGCCTCAATACATGATTAGATAAGAGCATGTTCTTATTGCCATGGGTATTTGTCAATATTGGTTGGCTTAATATGTGTTAGTTTTTTCCCATCATAGTATAGGTATTTATGGTGGTACTTTGCATTAAACTCTTCACCAAACAAATGGAATAAAGATTCTTGAAATCGACGTACATATTTGTTGCAATAATCGGTTTTATAGTGCTGATTATTAATTGCGAATACATTACTTGGAGTAACTCCTTGGTTTGACAACTGCTCAAAGGCGTAATACTCAGAATAAATCACCGAATTGTAACCAATGGTTTTACAGAATTCTTGAAAGGAATGAATTGGCATACATGCACTTCCACTGCAATGTGCTGTCCATAAATAAATTATACAAGGTGCACGTTTTTTGATTACCTGCATCATATGAGTAGCAGTAATTGCATAGGTATTGCTATCAATAAGTTTTGGCAATTTATCAGAATCGTTAACCGTAATAATTCTTTTTTTTTGATCTGCCGGCAAACGCTTGTAACCTGAGTAAAAACCAGGAGTGCGAGTAATGATACAAGAGCTGATTGAACTCAAACATACTAATAATAAGCAGGAATTAAAGAAATTAGTCAAGCTATTCATTTGATAAATTTTACGGTTAATTAATTTACTAACACTGGCACCCTAAAACCATTTATTGAAGCATCATAAGGATACGTACCTGCTTCAATTGTATAACTTACTTCTCCTTCTTCATCAGTTTCCGTGATGTCGTTAGTGATTTGAAAATTATCTATCTCATCCATAGGATAATCATCGTCTAAAGGAATATCTATAAAACTTCCATCATCATCACCTTGTAATTGTGCAGTTTTCTTTATTTTAATCTTGAATTTTTACAGATTTTCAAACGAAGAAGTTTCTTTTAGAGAAACGCTCTTAAATATTTTATTACACCTTTGTTCTTACATGGATTTAAATTTTGACTACTAAGTTAACGAATGATTCGCAGTTTTATTGTAGATCAATGCTTTAAAGTTAAGCTCAACCAAATTGCTCAAATCGGCGCATATAGCAATGAGTCGAATAAGTTTACTTATAATTAACAACAATTTTCCTGCTCAAACTTTCAACTCCTGACGCCAACTTCAAAAAGTACACCCCTTTAGGAATTGAGGAAATATCTAATCTATGCGTATTATATTTCTGATTAGGTTTAAATCCTTTTTCCCAAATGGTTCTGCCATTTAAATCAATTAATTGAATTGTACTTTTTTGGTGCACTTTTTGAAACCATTTCAAGATTACAAATTCATGAGCCGGATTGGGGTAGGGGATAAATAATTCTAATGCTTTGTAATACGGTTTCGGCCCGCTTAAAACAATTGCGTTGCTATCCAAAACAATGTTTTCATCACCCGGTTGATAAGGAGTGTAAGCAAAATAGGTTAGCATCATTTCATCATTTGTGGCTTCGCCTTGACTAACATTCTGAGGTGGGCTAACCGGATTGTTTGGGTTGCCACTGGTATTGTCATAAAAAGCTTTGCTCCAAAGCTCACTGCCTGCGCTTATTTTTTTTATCCGCGGAAAATAATACATCCCTTGCCATTTAAAATCCCAGTCGGGGATATTAATTAATTTAACGGTGTCTCCATTTGGGTCAACGCTAAAATTAATCATGCTTCGCCCGATCAGATGCATATGAGGCGCCACGCCCAAAACCGATGCGTCAAAAGGAACGTTCATTTTTTCATAAAAAGTTTTCGTTGTATTGGCCGGAATATAAAGTGGTCCGTTCGTCATGTTAGTGAAATGATTAAGCAAGGGGTCAAAATATACTTCTCTAATGTTCGTGGCACTATTCGTGAATAAATGAATTCTAGAGCTATCAGTTCCTCCAACTGAAGCATTTGGATAATGCATTCCAAAAATGATAGAAGCATTGGCTGGAATTCGCATGCCGAATGCACTAGGAAATAAAAACGGTTGCGACCCCGGCACATAAACTCCAATCAGTTTAGCTGTATTGGTACCGGCTCCGCCAAAGCCCGGATAGCCTGGTCCTGGAGTGGCATTGTCTAAATTGATAATTGCTTGACCAGTATCTACGTAAATTAAAGAGTGGTGCACATGTTCACTATTTCCAGGAATAAATTCATAGCCCGATAATAATATCTCTTGTGCGTTGTTCATGGGAATTACAAAATTCCAATAGATATCGTTTCCGTTATTATTGGGTACGGTATAGGTGGGCATCTGAAAAACATGATCTGGTGTTTGTGTCAGAATAGCCGAACCGGTATAAATAGGTTTAGGTGGTAATAAATTAGTATCCCCCAATAAGGTGTTGTTCGAAATCCAATTTTGGATCATGCTCACTTCGGCATTGGAGAGCACTCTTTCCTGCGCATATCGATGATAGGTAATGTCTGGTGGCCAAGGTGGCATTTTTTTTTGACTGATATAGAAATTAATGGCCGATGCATTATAAACCGCTGAATCATAATTTGTGAGGTCGGTATGACCCGCACCGCCGGCATGATGACAACCACTACAACTGTTATACATAATGGGTGCTACATCTTTGCTCCAAGTAGCAATTTGAGCTTGCGTTGAGACGGATAATACAAGAAAAATCAGTAAAAGTTTATTCTTCACAATATTAAAATTACGATATTTAAGTCAATACTTCGAAAGTGCGCACCAATGAAGGGATAGGGAAAATGAAACAGCAAGAAAATACTTTTGAAATTTATAATAATAGCCTTACATTTGCATTCCTAAAAATTAATTTAAACTCTTATAAAAAGAAATAAAAATGGCAAAAGAGGAATTCAAGAGGGATAAACCCCACGTAAACATTGGTACTATTGGTCACGTAGATCATGGTAAAACTACTTTAACAGCTGCAATTACTACAGTATTGGCTAATAAAGGAATGGCAGATGTAAAAGGTTATGACGAAATTGATGGTGCTCCTGAAGAAAAAGAGCGTGGTATTACAATTAATACTGCTCACGTAGAGTATGAAACAGAAGGTCGTCACTATGCACACGTTGATTGTCCAGGTCACGCCGATTATGTGAAAAACATGATTACGGGAGCTGCACAAATGGACGGAGCTATCCTAGTAGTTGCGGCTACTGATGGTCCTATGCCACAAACAAAAGAGCATATCTTATTGGCTCGCCAGGTAGGCGTTCCAAATATCGTAGTATTCATGAACAAAGTTGACTTAGTTGACGATGCTGAGCTTTTAGAGCTTGTAGAAATGGAAGTACGTGATTTGTTGAGCACTTACGGATTTGACGGTGATAATGCTGCTGTAATCCAAGGTTCTGCAATTAAAGCACTAGAAGGTGATGCAGATGCAGTTGCTAAAATTGAAGAATTGATGGCTGCTGTTGATGAGCAAATCCCTTTACCTCCTCGTCCAGTAGATCAAGATTTCTTGATGTCTGTTGAGGATGTATTCTCTATTACAGGTCGTGGTACAGTTGCTACAGGTCGTATTGAGCGTGGAATCGTTAAAACAGGTGAAAACGTTGAAATCGTTGGTTTCAATGAAGAGCCTTTAAGTTCTACTTGTACGGGTGTTGAGATGTTCCGTAAAATCTTATCTGAAGGTCAAGCTGGTGATAATGCTGGTATCCTTTTGAGAGGTATTGAGAAAACTGACATTAAGCGTGGTATGGTTATTTGTAAGCCTGGTTCTATTACTCCACACACTGAATTTAAAGGTGAAGTGTATGTATTGAGTAAAGAAGAGGGTGGACGTCATACTCCGTTCTTTAATAAGTATCGTCCTCAGTTCTACTTCAGAACAACTGACGTTACTGGTGAGGTAGAATTAGCAGCAGGAACTGAAATGGTTATGCCTGGTGATAATGTAAGTCTTACAGTTAAATTGATTGCTCCTATAGCGATGGACAAAGGTCTTAAGTTTGCGATCCGTGAAGGTGGTCGTACAGTAGGTGCAGGTCAGGTAACTGAGATTTTAAAATAGTAAAGAGTAGCGAGTAGTTAGTATTGAGACTAATTACCCTTTATTCTAAACGCGCAAAACAAAGTACTTAGATTTTTCTAAGTGCTTTGTAGTTTAAAATAAACTGAGTCTAAATACTCGATACTCACCCCTCGCTACTATACACGAGTATAGTTCAATGGTAGAATAGAGGTCTCCAAAACCTTTGATCTGGGTTCGAATCCTAGTACTCGTGCAACTTAAATTAATAGATAAGTAAATTCTTATAAAAAACTGAAAATGAGCAAATTCACTAAAGTATTCGAAAATTCATACAACGAGTTGATGCATAAAGTAACTTGGCCAAGTTGGCCTGCGTTGCAACAGTCAACCATTGTGGTATTAATCGGTTTCTTGGTTATAACTATCATTCTTTTTGGAATGGACATAGTTTCTGAAACTATTTTTGAAACCTTCTACGGATTTTTTAAATAATTGAAAGCAATGGCTGAAGAGGTAAAGAAAGAAGTAGAATCCAAGTGGTTTGTGCTTCGCGTAATTGGCGGTAAAGAGCGTAAAATAAAAGAGTATCTTGATAAAGAAATAAAGCGATCCGGTTGGGACAATGTAATCAGTCAGGTTTTATGTCCTATCGAGAAAGTTTACAAAGTGCAGAACGGTAAAAAAGTAATGCGCGAGAAAATTCTTTTTCCGGGGTATATGCTTATCGAATCTAAAACGGGTTCCTTGAGTGGTGAGATGATTTCAAATATTCGTTCTGTAACGGGTGTGATTCACTTTTTAGGAAAGGAACATCCAGATTCATTAAGAAAGTCTGAAGTAAATAAAATGTTCGGTAATCTTGATGATATGGCCGAAGATGATATTCAAATGTTAGAGCCATACATCGTAGGTGAAACGATCAAAATTATTGATGGTCCGTTTAACGATTTCAATGGTACTATTCAAGAAATTGATGAAGACAAGAAGAAGATTAAGGCTGTTGTTAAGATTTTCGGGCGAGACACTCCTGTAGAACTTAATTATATGCAGGTTCAAAAAGTAACGTAAATAGCATTTCTATAAATTATCAAAAGGTCATCTGCATAGATGACTTTTTTTTTGTTCATTGTAATCCGATAATTTTCTTAAAGAGACAATTGCATCCATAACGGTCTGTGGTCTGAAATATAATAGCGTAAATAAGCTTTGAAATCAGCTACATTACTTTTCCATAGATCTTCAAATATGGCATTGTCAAAGTCAAAAACACCTTGCGTAACAATCTTTGATTTAATGGATGGCAAGAAGGCTATTTGATCATATTCTTTATCATTGTTGATATTAGAATATACTTTGGTGGAGTGTTCGGGTAGCTCTAAACCACGTTTAGTTAGCGCTTGATAAATGGGGTCCTTTTTATCCACTTTAGGTAAATTAAAATCGCCTAGCACAATTATATTTTTGGAAAAAGCCTTTTTGCTCTTTCGCTTCAAATCAGCATATCGACCAATTGCGTAAGCCTCTAGTGCTCGTCGCTCTCTGTGTTTTTTAGAATTTTTTCCAAAATATAAGTGAACATTAATCGGTATGAACGTAAAGTTTTCCCATTGAAAACTGGCTAGATATGGATTTCTATCAAAACCCGTAAACTTACTTTTGATACCTTTTATTTTTATCCAACGATGTGACGCTGGTGGAATTCCCACTTCGCCTACCATTTCTAAAAGTTTTACTTTGCGTCCGTCATAAATAAAAGCTGAATGTTCGTTATTACCAGCTTTATCTGACATGATAATATTATAGTAGGAAGGTAGTTCGCTTTCTAAGTTTCGAATACCAGAAAGGTCTTCATTTATTTCTTGAATAGCAATTACATCGAACCAACTAACAATCTCAGCTAAGATTTGATAATGCTCTGCCCAGCGACTTTGTGCTCCTAGATTAGCTATATTCCAAGTGGCAATTAGTAATCCTTCTTTGGACTTTTTTGGAATCAAACGGCTGTCTTTAGCTTTGTGTTTTTTAAGGCTTTTTAGCTGATCTTCGACATCAAAGTTGTAACTAAATTTAGGCTTTGGAAAAGAAGGCATATTGGTTGTTTGAGAGGCAAGATAATATTCGAAATCTAGAATAATAGATTTTGAATGAGATAGGTGATTTTAACACTTTTGATTTTTGGTTAAATACTTATGAAAATTAGCAAACTATTAGTAATATTACAATAGAATCAAGGAGAAATAGGCTCAATTTATGTTTAAGAAGATATTAATTACTTTATTGTTTTTACCAGCTATCATGCAGGCCCAACGAAAGCATCATGAGATTGGCATTTTTGGAGGTACCTCTTCATATTATGGAGATTTGCAGCAAAACTGGTTCCCTAACGAAGGTTATCGAGCTGCGGGCGGCTTGGTTTATAAATATTTTGTGCATCCTAACATCGGATTGCGAACTTCAATTAATTATGCCAGCTTATATGGCTCTGATAGTTTATCGGATATTCCTGCCATACGAGAAAGAAACCTTGATTTTGAATCTAATGTCTTAGAGGTGGCTGCAGGTTTTGAAGCTAATTTATTACCAGTGGATGTAGACGAATACAAAGTTTCGCCTTATGTATTTGCCCAAATAGGTTTGTTCTATTACAACCCTTACATCCTGGACGAAAATTCGGAAAAGCTTTACTTAAGACCATTGGGTACTGAGGGACAAGGTTTAGATTTATATCCCGAACGTAGTCCGTATAGTTTAGTAAATGTTGCATTTCCTATAGGAGGCGGTGTGAAATTTTTGATTGGAAAAAAAGTTTTCCTGAATGTTGAAATGGGATTCCGTTACACTACGACAGATTACATTGATGACGTAAGTAAGAGTTATGTAAACTTTGATGCGTTGTTTTTAAATGGTCAAAAAACAGTTGACTATTCATTTAGAACTGATGAGTTGCCGAGTTGGGATGGTAATTTCCCTAATGAAGGATTTAATCGTGGTGACGACAGCCGTAATGACTGGTACTGGTTTGGTGGTGTGAGCTTGTCGATTTATTTTGATTCTTTTGGCAATCCTTATAAACACAAACAAGGTCGCTGTCCAAGAAGAGTTAGTTCTTCTAAGAAATAAACTAAATTATATCGAAATTTAAACTCCTTTGAATGAAGGAGTTTTTTTTATGAGCCTTAGTGCCGTTGTAAAATAAAAAAGCACTCATAACTTGAGTGCTTTTTTGCGGACCGGACGGGACTCGAACCCGTTCCCAACTTTGTTGGGGATGACAGGCAGGGTGTTTAACTCAACTCATTTAATCGAGATTTTATCAAATTTACAATTTGACGTTTGCTATATTTCTTTAGTTTGCGTTCGCGTATTAAAGCTTCTTTCTTAGTGGAATAACTTTGAATGAAAATCAAAACCCAAGGCCCTTTATGACTTGTAAATCTAGATTCATTATTGTTATGCTGTCGCAATCGTCCTAAAGGATTTAAGCTATAACCTTTGTAGTATATTTCTTTTGAAACGGATTGAATTATATAAACATAATGTTTCATAAATAATAAAGAGGTTATCTAAAAAGATAACCTCCAAATTTGCGGACCGGACGGGACTCGAACCCGCGACCCCCTGCGTGACAGGCAGGTATTCTAACCAGCTGAACTACCGGTCCTCCTCATAAAGGAAGGCAAATATAATACGTTTATTGAATTGACAAAAAGGAATCTCATTTTTCCTACGAATTAATTTTTTGTGGCTTCACTCGAGATGAGATAAAGCAACTTTTATTAGTTACCTGTGTCCCAGATTTATGAATTCTATAACTGACAATTTAGCTGCAAACCATTGATTTTACTGACCTTTTGCCTATTTCTCTAAAGCTATCCGACACTTTGACTAGATTGTTCTCATTGGAACCTTAGTTGATGCTTAAGGGTGTATGAACTTGAACAATTTTACAATTAAAGCACAAGAAGTAATGAGCGCCGCTCAGCAGATTGCTTATAATAATAAACATCAGTTTATTGACACGGCTCATTTATTAAAAGCAATGCTGGATAATGATAACGGAAGCAGTGTTTTTTTATTAAAGAAAAACGATGTGAATGTGAGCCATTTAGAAAGTAAGCTAGAAGAGAGTATAAGTAAAATACCAACTTTTAGTGGTGAACCAGCGCAATTGATTTCGCAAGGAATGAATACAGTCGTCTTGAAGTCTGGTGCTTTGCTCAAAGAATTAGGGGATGAATTTGTTTCTGTAGAGCATTTGCTAATTGCATTGGTCGATGGTAATGATACTATTGCTCAACTTTTAAAAGATGCGGGTTTAGTAAAGAAAAATTTAATTAAGTCTATTCAAGAAATTCGAAAAGGTGAGAAAGTGACATCTCAATCTGGAAATGGAGAGTTTCAAGCTTTAAAAAAATATGCTAAGAATTTAAACGAAATGGCTTCTTCGAATAAGCTAGATCCTGTAATTGGGAGAGATGAAGAAATTAGAAGAACGCTCCATATTTTATCAAGAAGAAGTAAAAATAATCCAATTTTAGTAGGAGAGCCTGGAGTAGGTAAAACGGCCATTATTGAAGGATTAGCGCACCGAATTATTAATGGCGATGTGCCGGATAATCTTCGTCATAAAGTAATTTATTCGCTTGATATGGGGCAACTCATTGCGGGCGCAAAGTATAAAGGTGAATTTGAGGAACGATTAAAAGGGGTTATAAAAGAAGTAACAGAAAGTGACGGGAATATTATTTTATTTATTGATGAGATTCATACATTGGTAGGTGCTGGTGGCGGTGGAGAAAGCGCGATGGATGCTGCCAATATTCTAAAGCCTGCTCTAGCCAGAGGAGAGTTAAGAGCCATTGGTGCCACAACACTAGATGAATATCAAAAGTATTTTGAAAAAGACAAGGCTCTTGAGCGACGATTTCAAAAAATAATTATTGACGAGCCTAATATTGAAGATGCAATTTCAATTCTAAGAGGATTGAAAGAACGGTACGAAACGCATCATGCGGTTAGAATAAAAGACGAGGCCATCATTGCGGCTGTTGAGTTAAGTAGTCGATATATATCCGACCGTTTTTTGCCAGATAAAGCGATTGACCTGATTGATGAAAGTGCAGCAAAGCTGAAACTTGAATTGCATTCGATGCCTGAAGAGTTAGATGAATTAGAGCGAAAATTACGTCAACTAGAAATTGAAAGAGAAGCGATCAAACGGGAAAGTGATGATAGCAAATTAGAAGATTTAGCCAAAGAAATAGCGAATGTAACTGAAGAGCGCGATGCTATAAAAGTAAGATGGGCGGAAGAAAAAAAATCAGTAGATGCTGTGCAAAATATGAAGTCTGAAATTGAAGGCTTGAAACAACAAGCAGAGCAAGCAGAACGGTCAGGAGACTATGGTCGAGTGGCAGAAATTCGCTATGGGAAATTGCAGCAAAAGCAAAAGGAACTAGAGCAACTAACGAAAGATTTAGATGAACATTCTGATACACATAAAAGGCTTTTAAAAGAAGAAGTTGATGCCGAAGATATTGCAGAGAATGTAGCAAGAGCTACTGGAATTCCGGTTACTCGAATGTTGCAAAGTGAACGCGAAAAACTACTTAAGCTAGAAGAGCATTTGCACGAGCGTGTTGTTGGTCAGGACGAGGCTATCATTGCAGTTTCAGATGCCATTAGAAGAAGTCGTGCTGGCTTACAAGACCCTAATAAACCAATTGGTTCTTTTATATTTTTAGGTTCAACCGGTGTTGGTAAAACCGAACTGGCCAAAGCGCTAGCGCAATATTTATTTGATGACGAAAGTATGCTTACCCGAATTGATATGAGTGAGTATCAAGAGAAACATTCTGTGAGTCGATTGGTGGGAGCGCCTCCTGGTTATATTGGATATAACGAAGGCGGTCAATTAACAGAGGCTGTTCGTCGTAAACCTTATAGTGTGGTGTTGTTTGACGAAATTGAAAAAGCCCATCCCGATGTTTTTAATACCTTGTTACAAGTGCTGGATGACGGAAGGCTCACTGATAATAAAGGTCGTTTGGTCAATTTTAAAAATACGCTGATTATCATGACAAGTAATATGGGTAGCCATATTATTCAAGATAATTTTGAGGGCGTGAATGAATCTAATAAAGTAGAAATAATTGATAAAACTAAAACTCAAGTTTTTGATTTGTTGAAACAAACCATGCGCCCCGAATTTTTAAATCGGATTGACGAATTAATATTGTTTACTCCTCTTTTACAAACTGAGATTAAAGGCATAATAAAAATTCAATTACAGCAGTTAAGTTCAATGCTACAAGAGCAAGGCATTAATTTGGAATTTACAGATTATGCCCTAGAATTTTTAGCCAAGAATGGTTTTGACCCGCAGTTTGGTGCAAGACCCTTGAAGCGTTTAATCCAAAAGGAAATTATCAACGAGCTATCTAAAAAAATAATTGGTGGTGAGATACACAAAGAGAAGCCTGTAATTGTTGATGTATTTGATGAATTAGTTGTCTTGAGGAATAATGGCAACTTAGATTAAATACTTAAGCGATTTATAATTTCCCTAACTAAATACGCCCTAAATTTGTCGCTTCAATTATGGAGTGGTTAAGCGATTTATATGATTATGTACACGATACAATTCTGAGTCCAAAATGGTGGATTGACTTGGGAGGACTTTGGATGATTGTTTTTATCATTTTTGCTGAAACAGGACTTTTTGTTGGCTTTTTTCTTCCGGGCGATTCGCTACTCTTTGTAGCTGGTATTTTGGTTCATGATTTTGCAAATTATCTATTCGGTCCAGGGCATAGCGCTGAAGGTTTTCATTATCACTATATTTTAATAATGATAATTATTAGTGTGGCAGGCGTTATCGGAAATTTTGTTGGTTATTGGTTTGGTAGAAAGTCTGGACCATTTCTTTACAGCAGAAAAGATACTTTTTTCTGGAAAAAGAAACATTTGCTTACCGCACAAGAATATTATGAAAAGAAAGGCCATTCAACAGTTGTATTGGCACGCTTTGTTCCTATTGTAAGAACATTTGCACCGATTGTGGCTGGTATTGTAAAAATGGATTACAAGAAGTTTGCTATTTATAATATTTTGGGTTCTTTCATTTGGGTATTCAGTTTTATGTTGGGTGGTAGATTATTACGTCAAATCGTGCTTGCTAAGTTCGGAATTGATTTAATGGATTATCTAACACTCATTGCAGTTTTTATAATTTTAGTGACGACATTACCTGTGTTGTACAAGTTTTTGATGCCCAAGAAAAAACAAGCCTAGCTTTTTACTTTCTATTTTATTCTTGATTATTTTAGAACAATGAAGAAAGTCGGTATCTGGAGTCTTCCGGTATTGGTAGCAGCCTTAGGTTACTTTGTTGATATTTATGATTTAGTTCTGTTTGGTATTTTTCGTGTGCCGAGTTTGGAGGCGATAGGTCTTTTCGGTGAGGAACAAGAAACCGTGGGTCACTTGCTACTCAATATCCAAATGGTTGGTATGTTGATTGGTGGTTTTTTCTGGGGCATATTAGCGGATAAAAAGGGACGAGTTTCTGTTTTGTTTGGTTCGATTATCGTTTATTCCGTTGCCAATATTCTTAATGCTTTTGTAGCAACGGAAATGCAATATTATTTTCTTCGATTTTTTGCAGGCTTTGGTTTAGCCGGAGAATTGGGGATTGGCATTACACTAATATCAGAAGTGTTAGATAAAAAAGATCGAGGCTGGGGAGCTACTATTGTGGCCACCGTGGGCGTTTCTGGTGCAGTGGTAGGCGGTTTGCTTAGTTATCTATTTGACGGAACGCATAGTCTGTTCGGTTATATGCTAAACTGGCAAACGGGTTATTTATTGGGCGGTTGTCTTGGGCTGATACTGCTCGTTCTTCGATTTGGAGTTTTTGAATCAAGTATGTTTCAATCCGCACAAAAAAGTAATGTTATGCTAGGAAGTTTAAAAGTACTTTTTGGTAAGAGTGAAAACATTAAAAAGTATTTTTATTGTATACTAACGGGTTTGCCTATTTGGTATGGCGTAGGTATTTTGGTGTTCTTCTGCCCGGAGTTAGGTGCTGAAATGGGTTTGGTTAAAAAAGATATTTCGGTCGGAACAGCAGTAGCTTTTGGCTACGCAGGAGTCACGATTGGTGATTTGTTATCCGGGACACTAAGTCAATTAATAAAGAGCAGAAAGAAGGTCATTTATGGTTTTATAATAGCAACTGCATTGGCAGTGGCGGCATATCCTTTTTTAGGTAGTATCAGTATTTTCTGGTTGTACGTTAGTTGTTTTTTTGTAGGTGGTTTCTCGGGCTATTGGGTAGTGATAATTACTTCTAGTGCAGAACAATTTGGAACCAATATTCGAGCTACCGTTACTACGACTGTACCCAACTTTATACGTGGGTCATTAACACTCGTTACTTTATTATACGTCTTGTTTTTTCAAAATGTAATTGGATTGTCCAAGGTTTCGTCTGCGATGTGGACGGGTGTGATTGTTTTTGCTATTGCTTTATATGCTGCAAGTCAGCTCAAGGAAACCTTTGGTAAAGACTTGAATTATTTAGAAGAGTAATGAAGGACCTAATCAGTATTCTTATGCCAGTGAAAAATACGGCGCCGTTTCTTTCGGAATGTTTGGATTCTATTTGTTCGCAGACTTATAGCAACTGGGAATTGTTGGCGGTCAATGATTTTTCTTCGGATAATTCTAGAGAGATTCTTGCATTTTATGCTCAAAATGATAGTCGAATAAAACTAATAGAAAATAGGGAACATGGAATTGTGCCTGCCTTGCAAATGGCTTATGAACAGTCCAAAGGTCGTTTTATAACTAGAATGGATTCTGATGATATTAACGAACCTTCTAAATATGAAACCATGTTGCTGCAACTAAAGAAAAGTGGTACGGGACATATCGCGATGGGAAAAGTAAAATATTTCTCAGAAGAAGGTGTAAAAGACGGCTTTATGAAATACGAGCAATGGCTAAATCGATTAATCGAGACAGGAAATTGTTTTGACGAGATTTATAAAGAATGCCCCATTCCGTCGCCTTGCTGGATGTTGTATAAAGAAGATTTAGCAATGATGGGTGGTATTTGTACTTCATTGATTCCGGAGGATTATGATTTAGCTTTTAGAATATATCAAAATGGTTTAAAATGTTTGCCCGCTAGTCAGGTCTTACTCAACTGGCGGGATCGTCCTCAACGCACATCGCGTACTCATTCGGATTATACAAATGAAAAAATGCTATTACTGAAATGTCATTATTTCTTGGAGATTGATTTTGATGTCAATAAAAACGTAATACTATGGGGAGCGGGGAATAGGGGCAAGTTCATTGCGAATTATTTAGTGAAACACAAGGTGTCATTTACTTGGGTTTGCAATAATGAAAAAAAAATAGGGCATGACATTTATGGTGTAGTGCTGGAGCCGATAAATAAACTAAAGCGTATTGAGGATTTGCAAATAATAGTGAGCGTTGCAAATAGTGAAGAGCAAGAATCAATTGTAGAGAAATGTAAGTCAGCAGAGTGGGAGACTTACTTTTTTTGTTGATTAGCTGTTTAGGCGATTAGTTAAATCTTCTAAAACATCTTTCCACTCATCTAATTCTCCCGCTTCTTCCCATAGTTCTGCTAATTCTGAATTATTTCTTATTCTTTCCAAAGCCTTTAAAGCAAGCGGTATCGTATTTGTAGTTTTGCCGAAAAAGCCTTTTTTGATTTCTGACAGTTGTTTTTTAGTAGCCCAATTAATATCCTCCTCGGGAAAATCAGAAGAAGAATGACCTAATGAAGCTGCAATAAACTCAATGGCTACCAGTGCTTCGCAGGAATCCGGAGAGTCAAGATAAACTTCTTCTTTCAGTTCGGTTATATAAGTTAGTTTATTTAGAATTTCTTTTTTGCCCTTACGGCGAATGTCGAAACAGTAATCTAGTGCGTTGTCATTTTCAAAATTCTTTATACCCCAAGCTCCTATAATTAATATTTTAAAAGTAATCTACAATTTTTTACACTTCTTTAAAATGTTTATTCGCAATCAGAAAGTAGTTTTTTAAACTCTTCTTCTCCTTGAAAATGCTTTTCCTTTTGCACCTTCAGTTTTATGGCCTTCTTTAAATCTTGGCAGGCTTTCTCCTTTTGCTCTAGGTCAGAATAGATCAAGGCTCTTCTTAGATATCCTAAATTATATTTCTTCTTTTTTTTAAGTGATTTATTTATGTATTCAAGAGCCTGTTCATAATTTTCTAACTTTTGGTATAAGTTAGCAACATTCTCTAATAGAATGTATTTATCCTGGATGTCTGAATTTAGTAGTGATTTAAAATCAATAATAGCCTCTTCATAAAGACCCAATTCTGTTTTGGCATTTGCCAGATTTGCTTTAGATATCAAATGATTGGGTTTGTATTCTAGTTGAGTTTCTAAATCTTTTTTGGCGAGATCATATTGTTTCAATCTGATATAAGCATAAGCTCTATCAAAATAAGTAGTTTGAAAGTTAGGGTGTAGAGAAATGATTGTTGTATAGTCTTGAATAGCGCGCTTAAACTTATTCATATCCATAAAAGTATTGGCTCTCGCTTGTATTACAGCTAATTCAGAGTCTTTGAGACGAATGGAATGACTGTAAGATTCTATGGCAAGTTGAAATTTTTCTGTTATACGATACACATTGCCCAGATTGGCATAAGCCGAAGCATTCAATGAATCGGATGCAATCGCCCGTTTGAAATAAAAGGTGGCCATATTATAATCTCCTTCTTTAGCGAATTTTATGGCTTTTGAATTATACTCTTGCGAACTCTGGGCATTCATGTAGTATGAATAATTAATCATTACAAGCACCAATAGGATAAGGGTTTTTCTCATCTGATTATATTTTAGGAACCTATAATCTCGCTAATTTCCAACCAGCGCATTTCTTTTTCTTCTAGTTCTGTGGTGACTGCTGTTAGTCGGCTGGATATTTTTTCAATTTCAGTGTATTCTAAGTTAGCGTCAGAAAGTTTTTCGCTTAATTCCTTTTTCTCTATTTCTAATAGGGGCAAGCTTTTTTCAATTTCTTCAAATTCTCGTTTTTCTTTGTAGGAGAGTTGCCGTTTTAAAGGAGCTTCAGTCTGACCTGATTTTTGACTTTCTACTAAATCCTCATCACTACTCACTGTCTCTTGTTTATTTCGTTTTAGCTTGCCTTCGTTTTTTGCCAATCGATAATCTCTATAATTTCCTGGAAAAACATCTATCACTCCATCGCCTTCAAAAACGAATAGATGTTGTACCAATTTATCCATAAAGTAGCGATCATGACTCACAAGGATTAAACAACCCGGATAGCCCAAAAGGAATTCTTCTAAAAGTCCTAAGGTTTGAAGATCTAAATCATTAGTCGGTTCATCGAGTACTAAGAAGTTTGGATTCTTGAATAAAATACCCAAGAGTTGTAATCGTCTTTTTTCACCACCGCTCAACATACTCAGAAAGGTGTGTTGTTTCTCCGGCGGGAAAGCAAAACGCTCTAAAAAATTACTAGCACTGATTTTAGTGCCGTCCGCCAAGGGGAAATATTCTGCTTTCTCCTTTACAAATTCAATGACACGCATATCTTTCTCCCATTGCAATCCTTTTTGGTCGAAATGACCAAAAACAACAGTTTCGCCATGATTAACCTTTCCGCTGTCAGCTTGCTCTTTACCTAATGCAATTTTGAGTAGGGTACTTTTTCCTACACCGTTTTTTCCTACGATGCCGATGCGTTCTCCTTTTTGAAACGTATAATCAAAACCTTTTAACAACACAAGGTCATCATAAGATTTATACACTTTTTTCATTTCTAGTATCTTGCCACCCAATCGGTTCATTTTGACTTCCAAGGTCAATTTGCTATCGCCTTTGTTCTTTTTTACTTTGTCTTCTATGTCATAAAAAGAATCTTGTCTGGCTTTTGCTTTTGTCGCACGACCTTGTGGTTGGCGTCGCATCCATTCTAATTCTCGTCGATAAATATTTTTATCCTTAGCCAATTCGCTAGCCGCTACTTCAATCCGATGTGCTTTATTCTCAAGATAATATTGATAATTACCACTATGTTTATAAGCTTTGGTTTTTTCTATTTCAATTAAAGTGTTGCAAACTGCGTCAATAAAATATCGGTCATGACTCACAAGCAGAAGCGTGCTCTTGGCTGTGTTTAATTTTGATTCTAACCATTCAATCATTTCGATATCTAAATGATTCGTAGGCTCGTCTAGAATGAACAATGAACTACCTTCATAAAGTTGAGTTTCTAATAAAGCTTGTGCTAAAGCCAATCTCTTTTTCTGTCCGCCACTAAGCGTTTCAATCTTGGTGTCCAAACTAGGTAAATGAAGCTTCCCAATAATTTCTTTGTAAGCTCCTTCAAAATTCCAGGCATCTCCTTCATTCATTTGAGAAAGCAATTCTTGGAAGTGCGCCGTGTCAGCTCGTTGTTCTTCTAATGCTTTTTCGTACTCTTTTAAAAGTTTCACCGTTGGGTGATCCATTTCAAAAAGTTGTTGCTCAATGGTATTCGCCGGATTAAAGTTGTTTTCTTGTTTTAAATAAACTACCTGCACGTCTTTATGAATCCAAAGGTCGCCAGCATCTTGTTTGTCTAAGCCTGCCAAAATGTTTAACAGGGAGGTTTTACCTTGTCCGTTTCTTGCAATCAGTGCAATCTTATCTCCTTGATTTATGTGAAACGTAATATTCTCAAACAGAACATTGTCGCCATAGGATTTTGCGAAATTCTCAATACTGGCTATGTGCACAGATTATTCTTTTACAGGTTTAGCCACAGGAGCTTGCCCATCGGGCAAATTCAATATTTGAATTACATTTTCTTTCTGCTTCCAATATCGACCGTCCCAACTAAGGCCATCATAGGTTCCATCGGGGACAAAAGTATTTTTTTTATTATCGTCGCCTACACTGGATTCACAATGATCATAAACAATCATATCGCGCTCTTTATCATAGTTCAACGAAATTTTAGCGTTCTTTTGATATTGCAGTATGAAACGCATCATTGGCCGTTTTCTATTAGGTTTCTGAACAGAAAAAACGGGTGCGCCGAATATCGCTCTACCGTTTTTATCAAAACCAAATGGTTCAACAATCTTTTTTTCTTCGGAGATGGAGTTGCCATTATATCCAAAAAGAAAGTAAGCGTCTTGTTCTCCAATTTTTTTCTGAATTATATTGTAATAAATACTGCCGTACCAACGCATGTTGAAAAAAGTTGAATCCTCCGCTCCACGAATAATTTGATCAGAAGCATCAATTAGTGGTTGAAAACTACCATCCGCTAATTGTAAGGCACCGTAATATCGCAATTGCGTGTTGGAGCGCACCACATCCCAAGTGTACATTTTAAAACGTTTGTCTTTAGGTTGGATAACCGAAATTTTGTTTGATAACTTTTTGGCTTCGTATCCAAAACTTTTTTCATGTTGAAGAAAGCGCTTCATGCTTTTTATAAACGCATAGCTTCCCGCGATGCGAGCTTCCGGAACGGGTGATAGTTTCATGCTATCCGCCAAAAAAACAAGCGTGTCCTCCATTCGCTGGATTTCGCTCAGCTTACTCGGATTTTCAAAATGAACTACCCGAGCGTTTTTAGAGATTTGAGAGTAACTCAATAAGCTCATTAATGAAAACAAAGCCAAGACAACGAGATGTTTTATCATTTTCATGAATCGTAAAAATACAGATTTCTTTTTTTTAAAATCTTAGCTAACTTGTTAATTAAGCTTCAGCTTGCAAGCTAGGGTTTTTTAACCTTGATTGAACAGCCAATTGCTTTTGTTTCTTTTATTTTTATCTCTTTGCCTTTGATGAGCGCATTTAAAGCATCTTCTAGATAGTGCACTGTTACTTCATCTTCGTCTCGAGCACTATCGTCAATAGCGCCTATATATTTTACTATATAATTCTTCTTCTCTTTTTTTAAGAGGTAGATATGCGGTGTTTTGGTGGCGCCATATTGAGGAAACACTTTCTGACCTTCGTCAAATAAATACGGGAAAGTAAAACCTTTTTCGTTCGCATGATCAATCATTTTTTCATAAGAATCATCAGCATTAACTGCTGGGTCGTTTGGATTAATTGCTATTAGCGGGTAGCCTTTTTCTTTATAACGCTCATCAATTGAAATCAATCGGGTTTCATTCGCAATTGAAAACGGACAGTGATTACAAGTAAAACAAATGATAAACCCTTTTGCATCATCATAATCTTTTAATGAAACCATAGATCCGTCTACATTCTTTAGAGAAAAATCCGTTGCTTTACTACCTATTTTATAGCCTTGCTTTTTTTTCTTCTGCGCTGATGCGTCAGAGTAGATGAGGAATAAAGAAGCAAACAGTAAAATTGTATATTTCATTTTATTTTTTTTTGAATTGTAAATATAAGCTTTCTAGTTCTTTAAAATCGAAGCTCGATTCATGGAAGCTTCTTTTTGTGCTGTTGTAAATAATAGTGGCTGGAATAGCGCCCGACCAATTTGGGTTTACTTTATCAATCCATTCATTTGCATTTTTGTCGTCTAATAAAATCACCTTGTTTTTTAGTTTCCTTTTGTTCATAAAAGGTATCAGGCTTTTATCCACGCGTTTTGGAAAATCTAGGCTGATTAATTTAATACTCAGTTTGTCAGTGCTGTATTTTTCCAGCAGTTGTTCAAAATAGGGAAGCTCTTGCACACAGGGGATGCACCAAGTGGCCCAAAAATTAATTATATAAACAGTATCATTTTCTTGATGTAGAAAATATTCTAATCCATTAAAATCATAAACTGCTACTTTTTGATTTTTTGTTTCAATAAATCCTTTCGGAATTGGGTGTTTTTTTTCTTGAGCATGATTTGCTAAAGAAATTAGTAATAAAACAGAAACTAAATAATATTTCATTGTCCTTATGAAGATGAGCTATTTATATTTGATAGCAAAATATCACCATGAGTAAAGGACCAATTTCACATTTTATTGAGCATCATTATCGTCACTTTAACGCTGCGGCTTTGATGGATGCGGCTAAAGGTTATGAAAAGCATATAGAAGAAGGTGGTAAAATGATGATTACATTGGCAGGTGCAATGAGCACAGCTGAATTGGGCATCTCATTAGCAGAAATGATTCGGCAAGATAAAGTGCAAATTATTTCTTGCACAGGAGCTAATCTTGAAGAAGATATAATGAATCTGGTGGCACACTCTCATTATAAACGGGTGCCCAACTATCGTGAGTTAAGTGCAGAAGAAGAGCGTGAGCTTTTAGACAATCACTACAATCGAGTAACGGATACTTGCATTCCCGAAGAAGAGGCGTTTAGAAGGTTGCAAGGACACATAGAAAAAATTTGGAAAGATGCAGAGACCAACGGAAAGCGCTTTTTTCCGCATGAATATATGTATCAACTTTTGCTCAGTGGTGTATTAGAACAATACTATGAAATTGATCCTAAAGATTCTTGGATGTTGGCAGCCGCCGAAAAAAATATTCCTATTGTCTGTCCCGGTTGGGAGGATAGCACAATGGGAAACATATTTGCTAGTTACGTAATCAAAGAAGAGTTAAAAGCCTCAACGGTAAAAAATGGAATTGAATACATGGCTTATTTAGCAGATTGGTATAAGAATAATTCTAACGGAAAAGGAGTTGGTTTTTTTCAGATAGGAGGTGGGATAGCGGGAGATTTTCCAATTTGTGTGGTGCCCATGATGTATCAGGATTTAGAATGGGAAGGCGTTCCGTTTTGGAGTTATTTCTGTCAGATAAGTGATAGCACTACTTCTTATGGTAGCTATAGCGGTGCGGTGCCCAATGAAAAAATTACTTGGGGAAAGCTAGATATTGATACTCCAAAGTTTATTGTTGAGAGCGATGCTACTATAGTGGCACCCTTAATTTTCGCTTGGATTCTAGGGCAA
>CAYMFF010000047.1:0-21592 GCA_964389575.1 uncultured Chitinophagaceae bacterium | reverse complement strand
AGAAACAAGGAATGCTTGGTTTGACTTTTGCTAATGAAGCAGACTATGATTTAATCCAAGAAGATGACACGATCAACTTTTTAGACATTAATGAGTTTGCTCCTGGTAAACAATTAAACATTGAGTTTGTACATGCCGATGGAACGAAAGATGTAATTGCAACGAACCACACATACAATCAAGGTCAAATTGATTGGTACAATGAAGGTTCTGCATTGAACTTGATTAAGAAAGAGAATGCAGCGTAGTCGCAAATTATTTGTCGCAAGACTAGCTGAAATTATAAAACCTGATGGAGACATCAGGTTTTCTTTTTGTCTATGAGAAAAAATTAAACATTTCTTTTGGATTTACTAAGGTTGCAAATTAACCATTTTTACTCGTCGTAATAATAAGGTATCACGTTATCAAAAGGTTCGGAGTGCTCAGAGTATTCCAGTTTTCTTATTTTACTAATTCTGCCCTTAGTCCCATAATAATATTGCAAATAATAATCTTTCTGCTTCTTTCGATTATCATCAATATTATAATAGGTCAATGAGGACAACTTCCTCAAAGGGCTATATTCATAGTCTTTGATATACGTTTCTTCCATTTCCTCGTAAGTAATCTGCTTAATTAGTTGTCCCGCCTTATCATAAATAAAAGAATCCTGAATTTGAAAATCATCTAATTCATAAGAAGTGTAATCAACCTCATCAATACAAACAAGACGATTATTTTTGAATTCAATATGAAAAAACATCAAGTCATCAGTGGCCAGCTCTATTAAAGAATCCAATTCATCTTCTAATACAATATCTATTGAATCTAATATATCTAGTTTATCCTCAGGATAAGGATCCAAATCGTATAAACTATCTATTTCGGCTTTGAGTATCGGCACATCTATAAATAGCCTATTCAGTCTACTCATCACTTCTTCAGAAGGAGTTGATTTTTCAAAATAATTAAAATAAGAATAGTGTCTAAAAGATTCATTAAAGATATAATGGTGGTCATCAAATCTATAGATCCTATAAATCATTCGAATAGAATCTTGCCCTCCACTTCCTTTATAATTTGCTTCCACTTTTTTTATTTTGCGGATTCTTTTTTTTCTATCATAATCGAAATAATAAATTTCACCTGAAGACATTTTTATATTTTTCACCTTTCCAAAACGAGTATACTCAAAATCAATAGAATACTTTTTATGGCTCTGTCCTCTTGGTTTTGAATAGACA
Source organism: uncultured Chitinophagaceae bacterium (assembly GCA_964389575.1). Lineage (GTDB taxonomy): Bacteria > Bacteroidota > Bacteroidia > Chitinophagales > Chitinophagaceae > JAGNRR01. The sequence continues at coordinate 20,366 of CAYMFF010000047.1, read as the reverse complement.
TTTTCGAATTGAATCGTTCGAATCTTATTTTTCTTGGTTTGTATGTAATAATTGTAATAATCCGACTCTATCCAATGAGATCGGCTACAACCCATATGATGAACATTTTTATACGTATAAGATATTTCATTTTTTGACGGGCGCGTAAATTTCAAGTCTTGTCTTTCTTTATGACGACCATTAATAAATACATCATTGGTGAAAGAAGAAACAGGAAATTCTTTTAAGCCCATACTATCCAAAGCCACGCTATCCATTGGCAAAAGTTTTAAAGAAAAAGAATTATCGGTCAATAATTGAATGGCGTTATTAAAAGGTAAATGAACACAAGCGGTAAATAAATTTTGAAAGCGAACCTCGCCTTTATTTGAAATTTGAATATCGCTCATTTGAGACATCGCATCTTGCGCACCAAAAACGTCTACTACCATTATTATTACAGTAAATAAAAGTATTTTGAGCCTAGACATAGCTTAAAGATACCGTTCTTATGAATTTTTAATGCTTTAGCAATCTCCCCAAATTGTAAAACCTTGATAATTCGCAATTGAAACATTCGTAATTAGTAATTACTTATTTACATTTACGCCACGATTTATGAAGAGCATTTTACTCAAAGAAATTCGATCTTTTTTCAGTTCCTTGGTGGGCTATATAGTAATCATACTATTCATTTTGATTAGTGGTTTATTCATGTGGATACTACCCGACACCAATATGTTTGATTATGGCTATGCCAGCATGGAGAAATTTTTCTCATTTGCTCCGTGGATATTAATATTTCTTATTCCGGCTATAACAATGCGCATGTTGGCCGACGAATATAAATCAGGCACTATTGAAATGCTAAGCACCAAACCACTGAAGGAAGGCAGTATAATAACTGGTAAATTTTGGGCGTCGTTTATTTTAGTTTGTATTTGCCTGCTCCCTACCCTATTATATGTTCTCACATTAGAATCCCTGGCCGTTACGGCAAATAATTTGGATACTGGAGGAATTATAGGTTCTTACATAGGAATGTTATTTTTAATTGGTGCATTTACCGCCATTGGCTTATTCTGCTCTTCGCTAACCGACAATCAAATCATAGCATTTTTGGTAGCGGTGTTTTTAAACTTTATACTGTTTCAGGGTTTTGAATCATTAAGCGAACTGCCCAGTTTCAGCGGAGGTGCCGACTATATAGTTAGCCAACTAGGATTACAGTTTCATTATAAATCTATTAGCCAAGGTGTGTTAGATACAAGAGACCTTATTTACTTTGCCTCGATCAGTCTATTGTTTCTTTTTGCTAGTCGTTTATTTCTTCAAAAAAGAAAATGGTCATGAAGAAATTAAAAAGAACCCATATCATTCGCTTTGCTATTCTAGCGGCCATTTTAATTGCGATTAATGTAGTAAGCTCGCTTTTTCATAAACGCTTTGATTTAACCAAAGAAAAAAGATTCTCTCTTTCTACGGCAACAAAGAAATATCTCGGTGAAATGAAAGAAGTAGCTAATGTGACTATTTTCTTACAAGGCGATTTAAATGCAGATTTAAGACGCCTACAAGACCGAACCGTTGAAACACTAAATGAGTTTAATGAATATTCAAATGGTAAAATCCAATTCAGTTTTGCCAATCCACTAGAAGGCACCACTACGCCCAAAGAAAAACAAGCCGCTATGCAGGACATGGTGCAGAAAGGTGTTTTACCAGTTATGGTGCCGGGTGCTGAATCCGGAGAAGAATTAGGGTATTCCGAAAAAGTAATTTTCCCTTATGCGCTGGTCGCTCATAATGGTAAAGAATATCCTGTAAATCTTATTGAAAATCGAGGAGGAACAACGGCTAAAGAAGTATTGAATTATGCCAGTACGTTATTAGAATACAAGTTCGCTCAAGCCATTCAAAAATCGAATCTGCCAGATAAGCCCAGTGTTGCTTATATGACTGGAAATGGACAACCCTTAGGCGAAAACACGCTAGATATGCTTTCTACACTGAGTAGAAGTTATAATTTAGATACAATTGATTTAAACACGAATATTAAAATTCCCAGAATTTTTGATGCCATTATAATCACTTCACCCAAAACAGGATTAGACGAAAAAGCCAAATTCAAAATTGACCAATACGTAATGAACGGCGGTCGTGTACTTTGGATGATAGACCGACTGAACACTAGTTTTCAGCAAATGCAAAAGTCTGAAGCTTTCTTAGCTGCTGATATGCCTACTAACCTTGAGGATATTTTATTTAATTATGGCGTTCGTGTTAATCTAGATTTGGTAGAAGATTACCATCAACAAGTCAGTATACCGATTGCCAATGGAATGATTGGTGGCAAACCAAATATTCAATTAAGACCTTGGCTGTATTTCCCATATGCCTTACCTACTTCTAAGCACCCAATCGTGCATAATATGGGACGCATACTTTTTCAATTTACAAACAGTATTGATACCATAGCGACACCAGGAATTAAGAAAACGATTCTTTTGCATACTTCAAATGCCAGTCGCGCGGTTGCTGCTCCTGTTCGAATTAGCCTTTCGGATTTGCGTTTTGCACCAGACCCAAAACTGTACAGAAAATCACAAATCCCAACAGCCGTTTTATTAGAAGGTAAATTCAGATCGAACTTTGTAAACCGATTGGCACCCAAATTTTTAAGCACACTTAAAGATTCGTTGGACCAACCGTATTTGGCTCAAGGAATTAAAGAGTCCAAACAAATTGTTATCTCAAGCGGTTCGGTATTTTTAAACGATGTTAGTGAAACTCGTGGTCCGTTGGAAGTTGGATTTTGGAAGTTTTATGACAAAAGCGAAATGGATAAAATGCGCTTTGAAAACAAAAATTTCTTGTTGAACTGTATTGAATATTTAATAGATGACTCTGGATTAATCGAAGCGAGAAGCAAGGATCTTAATTTACGTTTACTTGACATGAAACTGGTAGGTAAAGAAAAGGTAAAATGGCAGTTCGTAAATATTGCACTCCCCATTGTTCTTACCGTGCTCTTTGGAAGTGTATTCCTATACTTTAGAAGAAAGAAATACACAGGAAAAGGATAGGCTATTTATTTATTCTGACTTTCATTCTTCTGTTCGTAGCGTAAAATAATGGTGTAACTTCGGACTAGGTTGTTTTCTCTTATTCGTACATATCGCAACGCTCTACTTATTATAGCTTTTTGTACACTTGGCTTTACCTCAAAAGCACAAGAAGCAAAAAGTAACCCATTGAATAAGTTCATTGGTTTTTTCAAGAAAAGTAATTATGTAATAGCACCATTGGTGGCATATAAACCCGTTACCAATTGGCAGTTTGGTGTTGGTGTAAAATATCTTTACCGCCCAACAAATTATGACAGTACGGATACACGAAAATCATTTGTGGCCTCTGCCTTGATTTATACTTTAAATAATCAACTTTTATTCAACCCCTACTTTGTTCACTTTTTTAATCATGAAGCTTACATGCTGGATGGCTATTACGGCATTAAAAAATTCCCTCAAAATTATTATGGAATTGGCAGTCAATCGTTGGATGCCAACCAAGAAACGGTTGATCTAAGCGAAATTAAAATTGAGCAACTAGCCTTTAAGAAACTAAAAGGAAATCTTTTTGGAGGCGTTGGTTTAAGATTAATTGGTGCAATTAATGTGCAACAAGAACAACAAGGACTTTTAATCAAAGACAAACCCAGCGGCTGGGACGGATTTTGGGCTATTGGACCCAGTGCGAATATTCGCTTGGACGACCGAGACAATATTTTAAATGCTCGTAAAGGACAATTTATAGATGTGCGACTTGAGTTCATGAATCAATTACAACATTCGAGTAGCGGATACACTAATTTAAAAATTGATACCAGAAAGTATTTTACGCCATTTCAGAATAAAAAGAAAGTCATCGCTGGTCAGCTTTATATGCAAACAGCCCTTAAAGGAGATATTCCTTTTTCTGAAATGGCTTTTGTGGGTAGTGAAACGCTTATGAGAGGCTATTATGATAAACGTTATATTGATCGGCATTTTATTGGTGGGCAGGTAGAATATCGGCAAGAACTTCCTTATAATTTTGGCTTCGTAACCTTTGCAGGACTAGGTGATGTTACTGACCAGTTTTCCAATATTCAGCTTTCTAATTTAAAATATTCGTTAGGAGCTGGCATTCGATATAAAATCATCCCAAAAGAAGATATTAATATCCGTTTAGATTTTGGAATTGGAAGAGAGTCAAACACCTTCTATTTGAGTATTGCCGAAGCTTTCTAACAGCTTTCTAGGGTTTTCGTATTCATTTTTCACTTACATTTGCACAGCTTTATGAAAAGCCTCAACAATTTTATACCACAGCTAGAAAGCCCCAAAAACATTGCGATTACGCATCATTATAATGCTGATGCTGATGCATTAGGAAGCACATTAGGTCTCCGTTTTTTTTTGGAGAAATTAGGGCATAAGGTTACACTTATTTCTCCTAATGAAAATCCAAGCTATCTTTCTTGGTTACCAGGCACTGAAGACATAATTGTTTACGAAACCACTCCTGAAAAAGTTGAAAGCATTTTAACTGAATCTGACGTATTATTCTGTCTCGACTTTAATATTTTTCATAGAACAAAAAATCTTGCTAATTCGCTTGAGAATTTCTCCGGCACAAAAATATTAATAGACCATCACCTACAACCCGATGAAGCTTCTTTTGATTTTGGAAACTCTGTTCCAGAAAAAAGCAGTACGGCAGAAATGATTTTTGATTTTATCAATTTATGCAAGAAAGCGGATTTAATTGATCAAAAAATGGCTAGCTGTCTTTATATAGGCGCAGTAGCAGATACCGGTGGTTTCAAATATGCCAGCACTGCACCTTCCACCTTAGAAATGGCCGCTGAATTAATGCGCACGGGTATTAATATTTCTCGAATTCAAGAGAGAACATTCAATACTCGAACCGAAGGCGATCTTAGATTACTCGGTTATATCCTAAAAGATAATATGCAACTGTTCCCTGAGCACAATGCTGCCTTGATTACCATTACGCCATCAATTTATAAAAAATATAACATACAATCAGGTGGTACTGAAGGCTTGGTTAACTATCCTTTAAGCATTGGAAATATTATATTTTCTACTTTTATAGTAGAACGAGATGGTGAGGTTAAAATGAGCCTGCGGAGTCAAGGAACATTGGATGTGAGCAACATTGCTCGGACGTATTTTAATGGCGGTGGTCACAAAAATGCCTCTGGCGGCAAATCAAATCAATCACTAGACGAAACCATAAAAACGTTCAAAGACGTATTAGATAAACACAAAAAAGAAATTAATTTATGTTACAACGAATTACAACAATCTTCACATTAGTATTATTAATTGGCTTCTCTGCACAAGCGCAAGAGCGGTTTACAAAACTTCCTTCTGGACTGGAATACAAGTTTACAAAGAACAACCCAAGTGGTAAAAAAGCTACCATCGGTAGTAATATTACTTTGCATATTGTAACTAGCCTAGAAGACTCAATAATATTTGATTCTAAAAAATTAAATAAAAATCAGGCAGTACCAACGCCTGTGACGGCTCCCAAGCATCGAGGTGATTTGCAAGAAGGCTTTGCAATGATGAAAGTCGGCGAAAAAGCTATTTTTAAATCGCTCATAGATTCTGCCATGCGCGTAAAACAACAATGGCCTCCATTTGCGAAATCGGGCGACGTGATGAAATTCGAAGTGGAACTGGTTAGCGTAAAAACGAAAGAAGATCAAGAACTAGAAGCAAAGCAAGCCGATGCCAATGATGAGATAGCCATTAAAAAGTATATCGCAGAAAATGGTCTTGGAAAGAAAGTTAAGAAAACAGCATCCGGTTTATACTACCTTATCACAAAAAAAGGAACTGGACCCAATGCGAAACCAGGACAAACGGTATCTATGAATTATGATGGAATGCTAATAAACGGTTCCAAATTTGATTCTAATACAGACAGTGCGTTTAATCATGTGCAACCTTTCAACTTTCCGTTAGGTCAAGGAAGAGTCATTAAAGGTTGGGACGAAGGAATTGCTCTTCTAAATACAGGAGCCAAAGCAAAATTAATAATCCCGTCTCGTTTGGCCTATGGTTCACGATCTATGGGAGCTAAAATACCAGCGAATAGTCCATTAATCTTTGATGTAGAAATGCTGGGAACAGTTGAGGCGCCCAAACCGAAGCCAGCGGCTAAACCAATGCAAAATGAAGCAACAGACCCAGCTTCGGAAGAAAAGGCTATCGCTGCCTATATAAAATCAAACGGATTGTTAGGCAAAGCCAAAAGAACCCCTTCAGGTCTGTATTATGTAATTACGAAATTAGGAGATGGCGCGAGAGCAAAAAGTGGCCAAACAGTGTCTATGAATTATACGGGTTATCTGTTGAACGGAAATGTGTTTGACTCCAATGTTGATCCTAAATTCAATCATGTTCAGCCTTTTGATTTCCCGCTAGGCCAAGGTAGAGTTATCCAAGGTTGGGATGAAGGTATTGCTTTATTAAACACTGGTTCTAAGGCTAAATTGATTATTCCTTCTCGATTAGGTTATGGTAGCCGTTCTATGGGCGCAAAAATTCCTGCAAATAGTATCCTGATTTTTGACGTAGAAATGCTCGGAACTAAATAGATTTGCAACATCAAAGATTTTTTATTCAAATTATGAAAAACACAATAAAACTAATAGTTGTATTCGCGGTAGTAATATTAGCTACAGCCTGTAATACAGAAAAAAAGACAAAAGACGGTTTCGTTATTTTAAAGAACGGACTTGAAATGAAAATGAGTGATGACAAGTCTGGCCCGACTGCTGACTCAGGCTTCATTGCAAAAATCAACATAGTTGTAAAAGTTGGTGATTCCACAGTTTTTGATTCTCAAAAAATGAATGGAGGAAAACCCGTTATGCAACCCATAAGCAATGGTAGAAATATCGCTGATCTTATGGAAGGATTTAAGAGAATGTCTAAAGGTGACAAAGCCACTTTCAGAGTAATTTCTGATTCAATTTTCAAAAACCCGCAACAACGTCCGCCGTTCATTAAAGTTGGTGATATCATGACTTGGGATGTTGAAATGGCAGATTTGCAAAGTCCTGATGATATAGAAAAAGCTAAAAAAGAATTAGCCGGAAAAGAAAGTACGCAGTTAGATAAGTATATCAAAGACAAAGGTATTAATGCCAAAAAGACACCTTCTGGAATGTACATATCAATTGTAAAAGAAGGTACTGGTGAAACAGTCGGGACAGGTCGCATGGCTAAAATGAAGTATACAGGAATGTTATTAGATGGTACTGTTTTTGATTCTAACGTAGATCCAAAGTTTAAACATACAGATCCTTTCGAATTTGCTGTTGGACAAGGAAGCGTGATTAAAGGTTGGGACGAAGGTGTAGCAACTTTAAAAGTAGGAACTAAAGCCAAATTGATTATTCCTTCTGGAATGGCCTATGGCGAGAGAGAAACGCCTGGTAGCGAAGCAAACCCAAAAGGAATTCCTGCAAACAGTCCATTGGTTTTTGATGTTGAAGTTCTTGGTGTAAAAGATATGCCTCAGCCTCAAGCACAACCTAACATTTCGGCTGACGGAACTGTTAAATAAATTAATAAATAGTAAGTTATTCTTAAGTGCTTCGTTTAATAAACGAAGCACTTTTTTTAATTTTAAGACTATGAACAAAGCATTATTCGTATTTATTGTATTTTTTACTTTCGGTAGTATTTCAACAATAGCGCAAAAGCAACAAAATATTAGCGCAACTGAATTCTATAAGCAAATAAAAAATAAAAGCGAGAGCGACATCCGAATACTTGATGTAAGAACACCGGGTGAATTTAATGGCGGTCACTTAAAAAACGCGGGAAACATTGATTTTAATGATCGAAAATTTGTCATGGAGTTAAAAGGTCTGCGAAAAGATCGACCAACTTATGTCTATTGTCTTAGCGGTGGAAGAAGTAGTCAAGCTATGCAAATTATGGCTCGTGAAGGCTTCACAGAAGTATATAACATGACCGGTGGTATTATGGCATGGCGCAATGCTAAACTGCCGTTAGAAGGCGACAGAAGCGCTAAGAATGTTGGTCTCACTCTCGATGAATTCTATGAACTTGTTGATCAAGATGTGCCTGTATTGGTTGATTTTAATGCTACTTGGTGTGGTCCATGCCGTGTTCTTAAACCCAGAATAGCACGATTAGCGAAAAACAATCCAAATTTAAAAGTAATCTATATTGACGTAGATAAAAACAGAGAGCTCTCTAACGAACTCAAGGTGAATGCCATACCGTTACTACACTTATATAAAAATGGTAAGTTAAAAAGAACTCGAAACGAAGCAATTGGTTATCGAGAATTGGAACGCTTTATCCGATAAAGAAAAGTCCTTTCCGCACTATATTTGTGATATGCAATTATTGGACGGAAAAGTTGTTTCGGCTGCTTACAAAGAAAAAATAAAAGAGGAAGTAGACCAGCGCATAGCGGTTGGAAAAAAATCTCCTCACCTAGCGGCAATTCTTATTGGAGACAATCCAGCCAGCAAAGCATATGTTGGTAATAAAGTAAAAACCTGTGGTCAGCTCGGTTTTGATTCAACCTTGGTAGAATATGACACTGCTGTCAGTGAGAAAGAATTGCTTGAAAAAATAGCGGAGTTAAACAACAATAATGAAGTAAACGGCATTCTTGTTCAACTGCCTTTACCCGACCATATTGATGAAAACAAGGTAATTGAAGCTATTGATTCTAAAAAAGATGTTGATGGATTCCATCCTAGTAATTTAGGTAAAATGATGATTGGTCAAGAAACCTTCATTCCTGCAACTCCTTATGGTATCATTTTAATGCTTCAACATTACGGTATAGAAACTAGCGGTATGAACTGCGTTGTTATAGGCAGAAGCAATATTGTAGGTACTCCAATGAGTGTTTTATTGAGCCGCAATTCAAACCCAGGAAATTGCACTGTAACCTTAACCCATTCTCGCACGAAAAATTTAAAAGAAGTATGCGCTGCAGCGGATATTATAATCGCAGCTATCGGCAAGCCCAAATTCGTTACGGAAGACATGGTAAAAGAAGGAGCCATAATTGTTGATGTAGGAATCAATCGAATTGCAGATGAAAGTAGAAAAAGCGGATCTCGTTTAGTGGGCGATGTTGATTTCGAAAATGTAAAAGATAAATGTGATTTTATTACACCCGTGCCAGGTGGCGTTGGGCTAATGACTATTTGTGCTTTGATGAAAAATACCTTGCGCGCTGCAGATCTTTAATCAAGCTAAAAATTCATAACATTGGAAATTTTAGAAGACACAAAACCTGTAACGAGCTACCCTATTATGGAGCACTTCTATAGTGTGCAAGGAGAAGGCTTTTACCAAGGAACACCCGCTTATTTTATACGACTTGGCGGTTGTGATGTAGGATGTGTATGGTGCGATGTTAAGGAAAGTTGGGATGCAGGAAAACATCCAAAAATGACCGTTGACGAAATCATCAGCGAAGTCAAAAAAACTAAAACCGAATTTGTAGTCATTACCGGTGGCGAACCACTTATGTATGATTGTAGTGCTCTTACAAAGGCTCTTCGTGCATTAGACCTGCAAGTTGCATTAGAAACCAGTGGTGCTTATGAATTGACAGGTAACTGGACTTGGATATGCGTTTCACCAAAAAAATTCAAAGTCCCTTTACCAAGTGTTTTGGCTCAAGCCGACGAGCTGAAAGTTGTGGTATTTAATAAAAGTGATTTTGAATGGGCAGAAGAGCACAGACAGAATGCCTCGAAAAACTGCGCATTGTTTTTACAACCAGAATGGAGTAAAGAGAAAGAAATGGCTGCTAACATTATTGATTATATTCAGAGAAACCCTGCTTGGAGTGTGTCGCTTCAAATTCACAAATACTTGGATTTGCGATAAATTGTATATATGCTACCACAATTTCCTACTCCCTATTATGCCGTTATTTTCACTTCTATCAGAACCGAAATAGATGATAATTACTCTACAACCAATGATACTTTAGAACAACTAGCTAAAGAAATCGACGGTTATCTCGGAATAGAATCTGTCCGCAATGAAGATGGCTTAGGCATAAGCGTTTCTTACTGGAAAAGCTTAGAATCTATTGACACATGGAGAAAACACACTCAACATAAAATGGCCAAGGAGGAAGGTATTAACGATTGGTACAAAAATTACAGTGTCCGAATTAGTAAAGTTGAAAAGGATACGTTTTTTAGCAAAAAAGATTAATCGGTATCCGTGATAAGAACCTCTACACGGCGATTTTGCCTAGCCGCCATACGATTCGACAAATCATTTGGATAAATTTTTCGACTACTTCCAAAACCCCTAAAATTCATCCGTTCTTTATTGATTCCTTTTGAAATTAGATAAAGATAAACCACCTTAGCACGCATTTCAGATAGATTTTCTAAACCCGTGGTAGGATCAAAACCATCCATTCCACCAATTCTGCAACAGATATGTCCTTGTAGTTCAATTCGAAGTTTGGGCTTCGCTTCCATTATATTCAGTAGTTCTGACAATACTTTTTCCGAACCAGGTAAAATAAAATGCGTTCCAGGTTCAAATAACAAATTAGGCAATCGAATTTTTTCATCCTTTTTGAAATCTTCTATTTTTAGGACCTCATTGTTGGCAACTGTTTTCTCTGGTTCTTTTTCTATCTTTTTCTCAGGCTTTTTTTCTACAACCACTGGCTTTGGCGTGTAATCAACTTCCTTTATTTGAACAATGGGCGTTTTCTTCAACACCTTGGCCCCTTTGGTCTCCCCTAACTGACAAACCAATTTAATGACGTTCCTATTTTCTTTATTATCAATGATATTGATAGATGATTGAATTTTATTAAATGGATAACCATTTTTTAATAAAAGCTGTTGCACAGATTGAACGCGTAATTCCGTCAAAATTCTATTGGTCGATATATTACCTTCTCTAGGAACTTGACCTATTATGTTCAACGATAAAACTTCATTATCGCCAATTGTTTTTTCTATCAGCGCCCGATGTTCTTGAGTTACCGAACCATTAGATGACTGAAATGATAATCGGCAAGTGTCTTGCCCTACAGCCAACAAACTACTAAATAAAAACAATAAAAGAAATAAGCCTCGCACGATTTGTAAAGTTACGAGTTCTAAACTTTGTAACGCTTGATATAAGTGGTTTCTAAGTTAAATATTTGGCAATAATATTTAACGCATTACATCTTACTACATTGACCAGATAGTAAAATTTACAACGGCTATTGTTAGCATTCAGATTACCGTATCAGGATAATATCTCCTTGCAACGAAAAGTTCTTTTTACATAAATCAATAGCTCTTAAATAATAGTAATACGCTCCCGAAGGTTGTTCCACTCCATTAAACGTGCCGTCCCAGCATTCATCTGTATTCGTGCTGTTGTAAACATTCTGCCCCCAACGATTAAATATCTTAAAAACGAAGTTTTCGTAATTCTCATTTGAAACAATGCGGTAACAATCATTTTTACCATCACCATTTGGTGTGAATGCATTTGGCATATTAATGTGATCGCCTGAATTAAAGTTTCCTATGAATACTTCAATTTCGGCGACAGCCTTACAAACCGCATTGGTACCCGTTACTATGAATTTCGTGTTGCTAATTAAACCAGTCACCGTTGGATTGGGCGATGTTGGATCATTTAAATATTGCGCGGGTTGCCAGGAATAATTTCTAGCTCCCGAAGCCGTAAGTTTAACAATGGGCAACAAACAACTAATATCACCGCTTTTCTCAATATTCAACGAAACAGGCTCGTCTGCGGTTAAATCAACTAAAGCAGAGGCAGCACAACCATTTCCATCAGTGCCGGTCACTGTATATTGTTGACTTGACATGGGGTTTACAATAACCGGATTTGATGTGCTATTATTTATATTGATATTCGGAGACCAAGAATAATTCATTGCTCCAGAAGCAGTAATTAGTATTGAGTCACCGGGGCAAAAAGTTATATTATTTGGAGTAGTTAGAATAGTAGGTTCAGGATTTACTACCACAGAAACAATGGAAGTAGCTGTACAACCGTTGGCATCTGTGCCAATCACTGTATAGCTTGAGGTACTGCTGGGAGTAACTTGATTCACCCTGCCAATAACATTATTACTCCAAACGTAATTTACAGCTCCACTAGCAATTAGACTATCTGATTCGCCTGCACATATCACACCTTTCACAGCCGAGGCCAAAATTACTGGCATCGGGTTTACAGTAACATATGCAGTATCAAATAACGGACAAGGCGCTGTTGAAGAGCTTGATGAATAATATATTGGATATACTCCAGGTGATTTGTTATTTGTGTTAAATACGCCGACCGAGCTAATACCTGAACCAGACCATGTTCCACCAGAAGGTGTAGCGCTAAAAGTGATAGAAGGACCATCTTCGCATACTTCTGGATTAACTGGTGTAATTTCTGCTTTTGAAGAATCTGTTAGTACACTCAATAATACTCTCGTAGCAGCGTTGCACCATTCCGTTACCTGAAAAGCTATGCAGTTAGACCCCTGATTCAAAAAACTAGCGGGTATACACTCGCTGTATGGTGCGCTGGTCCAATTAAAAGGACCACCTGGCATTAGGTTGCCATTAATATAAATTTGAATATCATTATCAGCCACAAAATCTATCCAATGCGGATGATCAACATCTGTAACATTAAAACTTGACTGAAACAACGCTCCATAGACTTCTCCAGCAGTCTCATCCACCCACATTCCTACAGAACCATAAAACGGGAAATGTTGGACAGTAGTATTTGAGGTAAAACCACAATTAGCCCAGCCTGATGGCTGACCAGTAAAAACGCTATAAGGAAAAAATGGACCTCCACTACAATTTGGCGGGATACCTCCTGGAGTGGGTAATGAATAGGCCGACCAGCCATTTCCACTAGCTGAGGTCAGCAAAGTTGTTTGTGAATTGACATCACTTATTGCGGTAACCATTAAAACTTTAATGAGCACAGCGCTATAATAAGCAGTGTTTTTAAGATTTAAAAAAATTGAACCACGCATAATTTACTTATTCAATAATAAGACGACAAAAAAAGGAATAAGGTTTGGTAATGAAAAAGATACTCCAGTTACTGCTTACGAACACTTGTCGTCAAAACAGCTTCTTTCGTGTGCAATCGCAATTGATAGATTCCGCTAGAAAGTTGGCTCATATCAATTTGAGTTTCCTCCGTTTGTAACAAAAGTCTACCATTCATATCAAACAATTCTGTAAGCGTTACTTTATTTTCTTTATCAGCGATCCGCACAAAGGATGTGACGGGATTAGGATAAACAGCAATGTTATATTTTGCCAAATCATTTACTGAAAACGGTATTCCGTTTACGACCTCTACAATCCCATAATATGGTTGCATGTTTTGCTTGGTGGCTGTTACAAATATGGTATCCAAGTTAACAACCGCCGGGAAATTAAACTTTGCTACTCCATTTTCTACAACTGCTGAAGCCAAAAAGTCATCTTCGTAATACAAACCAATAATTGCATTATCCTCAGCACAATTCACTTCAAATTTTGTGCTATTTTTTCCGATGGTTGCGTTGTGTGTACAATTTAACGTTCCGTCATCACGTGTGTAAAGCACAACGCTTGGATCTCCAAAAACTACCCATGTATCAGCAATTTCGTTACCTCCATTAGAATCTAAATAAGTATTGTAATGGTCGTTAGTGCTCATGATACCACTGCTGGCAATAGAACCAAATGTGGTTTGGTAGGTTCCGGGTCTGTTATGACATAGAATTGCATTCATCTCATCCTGACCTTGCATAGGCGGATCCCAACTTTGATTGATCGAACTCATTATGGCCGCGATAGCACCTTTAGGATTTCCCATGGTGTCATGAGCGCGTAATAATGCTTCACCCAAACATGTCGCATACACAAAATTTCCATTTTGGCAAGCAGTAGAAAATACGAAAGGCCATTCTCCATTATTATTAGTTAGTAAAGGCACTTGCCCCATACCCGTGAACGTACTGGTAATAAAAATATCAGTAGAACCATGTCCGCAATAATTTATTAGGCCGATACCATCATTTATTGCGTCGGTCAATGAATTTACGGGAGGGGCACCGGGTGCATCGTTGCCACCATGCGTGCCGTCAAAAAATTCGTAATTATAAACATACGGTCCATAATTTTTATTACTATCCGCGATTTCTCTCAAATGCTCATGATCAAACTGTCCTTTATCTCCCGGGCCTTGATCGCTACCCATAGCTACTTGCTTGCGCATCCAAGTGCTAGAAGTATTCATGTTTTTTTCGTACTCCAACGTTCGTTGTACTTGTGTAATTGCTTCTTGTAAAGTATCAGCCGAAAAACGACCAACCATAAATTCTGGATAATGATCATTTCCTATTTGGTAGGTATAGGCCCAATCCGATGGACCATAAATTCCAGGAACATTCCAATAAGAATTTCGTGCTGGAATGTCCGTTGCATCTCCTACTATCAATAAATAAGAAATATCGTTTTGATTATAATGGTATGAAATACGATTTAATAAATTAATTTCTGTTGGCCCACCGGTCATGGTATCGGTTATTTCATAAAAAACTTCTATGCCTTTTCTATTCTTCCACTCTATAAATTCAGGCATAGCACTAGCATAAGCCGCATCGCAAAGTATCAACATTTTGCCATGCTCAGACATTGGAGTATACTGTCCGAATAATGTTTTATAATTCAAAAATTGATAACGATATATTTGATCAAAATCATGTTGAATACTAGTCGGAAATTCTGATGCAACATTCAACACATTTTCAGTGGCCACTTTATCATAGGTAATTTTCAAGGTGATTTCTTTTAGAACGCGCAAGGTTTTACTTACCGGATTATATTGAAGCGGATAAGCATGTACTGCTTGACCTCGAAGCTTACGCAAAATATAAGGCGTGTTTAATTCAACGATTTTATTTGGATAAAACTCATCTTTAGAATAATTATCGCCATAGAGATATGGAAAATCTTCCGGTCTTTCATGACGATAAATTTTACCTTTTGAAGGTGCTACTTTTATATTTTTAATTTCTTCGAACTTGGAAGAAAGGACTTCTGCTCTCCCGTCCTGTGCATTGGGCACAACCATAGAAAAAGATAATTTAGCTAAGTCTGGAGCCGCTTTTTCTATCAATTGGGTTCCTTTGTTGACGGTTACTCTTTCTTCAATTCCAGTTGGTGTCAATACATTATGAAATTGTACGGCTCCCACTTTTATTTTTATAATATCATAGTTAGCGCCATGCTCAATAATTGTAAAAGAAGTTTGCTCTTGAGCAAAAATTACTACTGGCAAACAGACGAGAAATAGTAAAATCTTTTTCATTCTTCAGTAAGACGATTAATTAGCTATAAAATTACGAAAAATTCTTGAAAAGAAGATTTACATTTGTCATCGTTATCTCATCAAAAGATGACAAAACCTTGGGGTGTTGAACAGCATATCGGACGAAAATAATAAAGTCCTTACTGTTTATCTGAGATCAAACCCATGAACCTGGACCAGGTAATGCTGGTTAGGAAAGGTAAGTAAAGATTCACCTCTCTCTTACCGATTATTTAAAATAAACAGATGCCTCTGTTGATATCGGGCATCACAAAAAAATTATGGTAATGAAAAAACTAAATCTAATCACTATTTTAATGCTCATGGCAATCGTTGCCACCGCTCAAGAAGACTCTACGTTTCGAAAGATTGAACTACCCGCTTCGGTAATCACAAAAGGCAATCCAGCAGCTGAAACTATTATTAAGAATTCTGAAATCGTTCTAAAAAAGAAAAATATTGAGAAACTGAATACTGCAGTTGATGTTCCTTATATTCTAAACCAAACACCATCCACAGTTGTGGGTTCAGATGCCGGTACTGGCGTTGGCTACACCAACCTTCGAATTCGGGGTACGGATATTAGCCGTATTAATGTCAATATGAATGGCATTCCTATAAATGATGCAGAAGGACAAGGTGTATTTTTTGTAAACTTTCCTAATATTTTAGGATCGGCTAATTCACTTTCAGTTCAACGAGGCATTGGAACTTCTAAGACGGGTTATGGAAACTTTGGTGGTTCTATTTCTATTAATAATCTAGATGTAAACTACGATAAACCTCATGTCAGTGCAATGACAGACTTTGCTTCTTTTAATACTTTAAAAAATAGCGTAAAAGTGAGCACGGGAATGATGAATAAACGATTTGTAACGACCCTACGGTTATCGCAAATAACGAGTGATGGATATATTCAACGATCCAGTGCGAATCTAAAATCTGCGCAAATAACGAGTAAGTATATGATTGACCCTAACACTAGTCTAACATTTAATTATCTAGGCGGAAAAGAAAGAACCGAACAAGCTTGGAATGGAGTTTGGGAAGGCAGTTTGGATGCGATTAGAAATTTTAATGAGTTAGGAGACAAAGGTGATGGCACCTTTTATGACAATCAAACCGATAACTATCAACAGGATTATTATCAATTATTTTTTGACCGAATGGTAAAAAACATAGATAACAAAAATGGTATTCTGCGTTATGGAGCCGCGACCTATTACACCAAAGGGAAAGGATATTACGAAGAATACAAACTGGATCAATCCTATGCTGAGTATGGCTTGCCAAACTTTATTCAAGGTGGCGACACCACAACCAATACTGATTTAATCAGACAGCTATGGTTGGATAATGATTTTTATGGTTTGCGCGCTTATGCTTCATACTTCGGCAGAAAAATTCAAGCTGGTCTTTACGTAAACTCTTCTCGTTATGATGGCGATCATTTTGGTGATGTCATTTGGGCTGATCGTGGTATTGCCAATGACTATCGTTGGTATGAAAATGACGCAGTTAAAAAAGACAATAACGTTTATGGAATGTTTTCATATCAAATAAAGAAAAATTTGCAAGTTTTTGCTGATGTGCAATATCGGAATGTGCAATATGAAATCAATGGATTCAGGGATTTCCCAACTATAAATCATGACTTGACATGGAATTTTATTAATCCCAAAATTGAGGTTCGCTATGCTCCGAACAAGAAAACGAGTTTGGCTTTATTCGTGGCAAACTCTTCAAAAGAACCTAACCGCGGCGATTTTGAAACTTTAACAACTCAGCTTCCTAAACCAGAGCGCTTAACTGATATTGAAGTAAACTGGAATCAACGCATCTCCAAAGGATTGAAAATTTATACCACCTTATATTATATGGGCTATAAAGATCAGTTAGTACTTACCGGTCAGATTAATGATGTGGGTGCTTATGCAAGAACGAATGTGAGCAAATCATATCGTGCGGGTATTGAATTATTAGCAAATTACCAATTGCAAAAAAACCTAATGATTCAGGCTAATTTAAATTTATCACAGAATAAAATTCAAAACTTTACGGAGTTCATAGATGATTATGACGCTGGTGGTCAAATAGAAAATAATTTTAGTGGTACGGATATTGCTTTCTCTCCGAACATTATCGCCGGAGCGCAAATTACTTTTTATCCGTTGCGAGGCGGTCTGAGCAACAATATTTCGGAAACTTCTCTTGACATTATTCCAAAATTTGTCGGTCGACAATATCTAGATAATACACAAAACATAGACCGAAGCATTGATGCTTTCAGCACAACAGATGTTTTGCTAAATGTACCGGTAAAACTCAGAAAATCTGGCACACTTAAATTTAGAGGTGGTTTAATGAATGTATTTAACTCTCTGTATGAAAGCAATGGCTACACATTCTCATTTGTGTCCGGCGGACAACAAGAAACCTTTAACTACTATTACCCACAAGCCGGACGACGATACACGATTGGTATTGGATATGAATTCTAGTCAAGGATAAAGATGTAATTTTACATCATGTCTTTTATTAAAAGAATCAAAGCGGTTTACTGGATAAACAATTTGCTGAATAGCAAAAAGCTAGATTGCAATGAAGACATTTATAAAAAATATGGTTTAAAAAAATCTACTAAAGATCTTATTTCAAGCAAAGACTTTAATGATTCTGCAGTAGCTGAAACTCCTTGGTTAGACCAAGAAAATGTAGAACCGATTCTAAACAGTAAATTAGAACAAACAGATTTTTCAGCGGAAACGAAATCCAAGATAAAATCATTTGCTTCTGAAGGTTATATTATATTGGACAACGCTTTTTCGCATGAAGAAGTAGATACCATATTAGATGAAGTCAATAGTTTAAAAAAGACGGGGAAGGCTAAACAACGTGACGACGAACGTATCATTTTTGCTATTCATAATTCTGACAAGATTTATGAATTAGCTACCAAGAAAAAAATCACCAAATTACTTGACTTTTTATTAGGTAAAAAAGTGAAACTCTTTCAAAGTTTAAATTTTGAACATGGCAGTGCGCAGCGCGCTCATAGTGACACAATTCACATGACCACTTATCCATTAGGTTATTTAGTAGCGGTTTGGGTTGCACTGGAAGATATTCATCCCGATAGTGGTCCCCTATTTTATTACCCAAGGAGTCAAAAGTTACCGTATGTATTGAATGCAGATTACAACCATGGCGGAAATTATTTTCTATTAGGTCCACAAGCCTACCAAAAGTATGAAGACGCTATACAGCAAGTGATAGAAAACAATAAGCTGAAAAAAGAAGTATTTTGCCCCAAGAAAGGAGATGCTTTTATCTGGCATGCTAATATATTACACGGCGGATCTCCGATTAATAATCCCGATCTTACCCGTAAAAGTATGGTGCTACATTTCTATGCCGAAGATGTGATTTGCTATCATGAAATCACCCAACGTCCCGCTATTTTCAATGGCGAAGAGGCACATTGCCCCAGTTAGACCAACCACTATTACGTTTTGTACGTCTTATCTTTAAGAAATCTATTATGAGAGGTATTATTTGCATCTTCTTACTTTTATTTTCTGTCAGTGCCTTTGGGCAGGGCGTGACTAAAGAGCGCTTAATTGGATTCAGTTTTTATCAGAATAATGAAAGGTCTGATTCGGCAAGCTTTATCTATCCTGACAAACATACTGCCAATAGCACTCAAGGTACTTTTATTCAAGGCGTCTATCAATACAAAGATATTACGTTTAATGAGCGTGTTTCTTATGATGAGCAAAACCAAGAAAAGAACAAAACACGTTTCATTAAAAACGATAATACAGTAGAAATGAAAATAACATCACCCGATGGCTTGATAATCGTTAAAAGTGATTATTTAAAATTCAAGAAAGGCACCGAAAAAGTTATTCAACGTCGAGTTCGAAATTATAATGAAGAAAAAAAAGAGATTAAAGATAATTTCAATCGAACGGTCAATTACAACAACGATAACTTACCCATTTTTGATAGTATGAGTTGGGATTTTGGAGACCTAGGATTCAGCAATGAAACGATTAAGAGTTTTTATCATCAAGGTGAAAAAATATATTCAATTACAATAAGGTTGAATTCATTTTCCACAACCAGCACAGATATAACTATTGATAGCTTTTTAGGTGATACACGCATTAGATATTATTATACAGTAACCAACCATACCGACACTTCTGACCAAACGAAAAGAACGATTAAAACCAACAAGGACGGCCGAACGGTATTGAATATTTATGAAAGCCAAGAAGTACCGTCTTGGGATACGCTAACTTATGAGGAATTTGAATATTACGAAACTTATAATGACAAAAATTTATTAATAGAAAGAACCACTAATAAAAAAACCAGTTTAAACGCTCCTTTTCTAAAATTTTCAAAAATTGTCAGAGGCTATAATGAGCACAATTCTTATGTAAGTGAAGAACAATACACGGCAGACAGTTCGAATAATTGGAAGTTATTAAGAACCATTTCGGCTTCGTATAACGATCATAATAAATTAATAAAAAACGAAATAATATACCCTAATTCGGAAGAATATCAATTAACTCGATACACATATAATGATAGAGGAAATTTAATTTTTCAAGACTTCGAACAAATTGGTCTAAACGAAAGCTCGTTAAATCAAAGATTGTATTATTACTATGAACCTTATTTAGAGAAAGAAATCAATTTAAATTACTCTCAATTAGTTCCCATCGCATATCCAAATCCTTTTAAAACTGGAACGAATATTCTTTTTTCTTGCGTGCCGAACAAAGCGGGCAACATAACTATTTACAATTCGGAAGGTCAAATAATAGATAATCATAGTTTTAATCCTGCAAGCGAAATTTATCAGTACCGTTGGGATGCTGTTGGACAACCTAAAGGGATTTATTTTGC
>CAYMFF010000046.1:0-21870 GCA_964389575.1 uncultured Chitinophagaceae bacterium | reverse complement strand
ATTCAAATTGTCCTTCAACGGCTGTATACAATAATTCATAGTATTCAAATGTTGTACGATTATTTCTTGACTTTGGAATTATTACGTTGTCAAAACTTGTGTATGGAGTTCGTTTGAATATTATTTTATTGGTCGTAATATCACGAACGAGATATTCTATGGAAAATAATCTTTGAATAATTATTAAATCTATTTTCTCATCATTATTCAAGTCAAGCCAATAAATAGGCTTTGGCTTTTTCTTTCTAATAATTTTATTTAATTTCTTATTCTTTCTAATCGTTTTAGGAATTTCATAAGTGCTGTATATTGGATAATTCTCTAAAACGTATTCTGTGATTTTTTTGGAGGTATTCAAGCTATCTAGGACAGAGCCATTGACTTGACTAAAACAGATGTTAGCCAGTGGAAATATGCAAATAATAAAAGAAAATAGTCTTTTCAAATTGATTTTTTTATATTGGCTATAACATCCGAATATACGCAATAACAAATGCCACTTATTTACCAAAAATAATATAAAAAAAATCGTTAGGAAATAATGACATCTTGAACCTAAGCGAAATTATCCGTTTATAATCGGATACAAACGGATAGATTTTTTGAAACGCTTAATCCAAAGGGTTTTCCATACTACAGCTAACAATATCCACACTTGTAAATAACTGTTTGGGCTTACTATTCAAATACTATGTAACTTTGTTTTTTAATGAACAAAGCCATATTAATCCTCGCCGACGGAACAGTTTTTGAAGGTGAGGGATTCGGGAAAAAAGGAATCGCCACAGGCGAAATTTGTTTTAATACCGGCATGACCGGCTACCAAGAAGTTTTTACAGACCCAAGCTATTATGGGCAAGTGCTCATTATGAACACTGCGCATGTGGGGAATTATGGTGCCAAAAATGCGGATATTGAAAGTGATGGTGTCAAAATCAACGGATTGATTTGCAAGACGCTTTCGGATAATTTTTCGCGGGATATGGCTGATGAATCTTTGGAATCTTATCTCGTAGAAAACGAAGTGGTTTCCATCCATAAGATTGATACACGGGCATTGGTATCTCATGTAAGAGAAAACGGTGCGATGAATTGTATTATTTCTTCAGAAGATTTAGATATTGATTCACTCAAGAAAAAGTTGGCAGAAGTACCCAGTATGGAAGGCTTAGAGTTAGCTTCTAAAGTAAGTACCCAGGAAGCCTATACGAGCGGAGACGAAAACGCAAAAGTCCGAGTAGCAGCGCTTGATTTTGGAATCAAAAGAAGCATTGTTCAAAATATGGTAGATCGCGGCGCTTATGTAAAAGTGTTCCCTGCCAAAACAGATTTTGCGACGCTGGAAGCGTTTAACCCGAGTGCTTTTTTTATATCCAATGGTCCGGGCGATCCGGCGCCTATGGATTATGCAGTAGAAACTGTGGGTCAGATATTAGAAAGCGGTAAGCCAACTTTTGGAATTTGCCTAGGACATCAAATTCTTTCTATGGCCAATGGAGCCACCACCTATAAAATGCATCACGGGCATAGAGGTTTAAATCACCCGGTAAAAAATCTGTTGAAAGGCACCAGTGAAATCTCTACTCAAAATCATGGTTTTGCAGTAGATGCCGAAAGTATCAAGGCGAGTGATAAACTAGAAATATCTCATGTCAATCTAAATGATGATACTATTGAAGGTGTGCGAGTAAAGGGCAAAAAAGCTTTCTCGGTGCAATATCACCCGGAGGCAACTCCTGGACCACATGATAGCCGCTATCTCTTCGATGAGTTCATGGAGATGATTGAAAACTAATGATATGCAGAATAGTCGGTTTTTTATTTATCGCACTATTCTTTATTTATCGTCGCTCGTTTGGTTAGCCAATGGGCTTTTCTTTAAAATATTAGATTTTATTCCTCGACATCAGCAAATTGTTGGTGAAATTTTGGGTAGCGCTTACGCTAAATTTTTCACCTTAAGTATAGGAGTGGGAGAGGTGTTTATTGCGCTTTGGATTCTTTCGCTTTGGAAATCTCGGCTTTGTGTACTCGTTCAGATTGGATTAATTATCAGTATGAACATTATGGAATTCTTTTTAGTTCCTGAAATGTTGCTGTTTGGCAAAATGAATTTAGTTTATGCTATTCTTTTTTGCTCGCTTTTATATTTAAATGAGTTTAAAATTAAACGAAATGCTTAGTTTGAAAAACCACCCTTTTGCCATTCAAGCTCATTTTGATTATTCTATGGTATTCAGTTTTGCAGTGCCAAAAAAAATCTTGGAACCGTGTATTCCTGCAAGTTTAAGTTTGGATTTATTCAATGATGAGTTTGCCTTTTTTACAGTTGCCCTGGTCAAAGTGCGCGATTTAAGACCAAAGGGTTTTCCTCAATTTGTAGGCAACCATTTTTATTTAATTGGACATCGGATATTTGTGAAGTATCAAAGTCAGAACGGGAAAAGGCTTAGAGGATTGTTTATTCTAAAATCACAAACAGATAAACAGAAAATGGTCATGCTAGGAAATGCTATGACACATTATAACTATGAAAAAGTAATTATCAAAGAAAGTAGAGCCAATGGGCAGTTAGAAGTAGATGTCAGTTCTGCACTATCGGTAAAGGCAAGAGTTGGTATTGAGGGAACTAAATTGCCTGCAGATTCTCCATTTAAAAATTGGAAAGAAGCTCGACGATTTGCTGGGCCGTTACCGTTTACGTTTTCTGAAATAGCGCCCAATAAAATGTTGATAGTAGAAGGGGTGCGGTCTAATTGGAAACCGGCTCCATTGGAGGCATTGTTGATTGAAATAAGTTTGGATTATCCGTTTATGCAACATGCCAAACTAGCTAATGCATTTATCGTTGAAAATATTCCGTATCATTGGAAAAAAGGTAGGGTAGAAGTATGGTAACTAGAAAGCCATTTCAAGGTGTTGTAAATATCGTGCGATTTAACTGGCACTTTTATTTAATGGCATTTGCACTTGTAGTATGCTTGATTGTTTTATCAGTTATTATCTCGGATTACCGATGGGTATTTTCTTCACTAAGTATTCTTGTTTTATTGCCTGTGCTACTTTCTCTTCTGGTGTCTTATTATGTTTATGATTTTTCTGGGTTCTATAAAATGAAATGGTTGAAGGATTTGAATTTGAATCAACAAGAAATCGTTCTATCAATTAACGCGGGTTTTGATGAAACCAGTGAGATATTGATTGATAAATTACATCCTAAAAAATTTCTTGCATTTGATTTCTACGATTCTGAAGTCCACACAGAAGTTTCTATTAAACGAGCCAGGAAATCCGGTTTGATTTATCTTGGGACACAATCAATTTCAACGTCTCATATTCCGCTGGAAGATCAATCTGTTGACAGTGTTTTTTTGATTTTTTCGGGGCATGAAATTAGAAATCACGATGAGCGAATTGCGTTTTTAAAATTATTAAAGTCAAAAACAAAAGGTCAAATTATAGTTGTAGAACACTTGCGTGATTTCTCTAACTTTTTAGCATACACTATTGGTTTTCTGCATTTTTATAGTGGCACCAATTGGCAGAACACATTTGAGAAAGCAGGATTCGATAGTATTTTAGAACAAAAAATTAATCCTTTCGTACGCTTATATGTATTAAAATGAAATTGCAGTTACAAATAGTTGGCGCTTTACTTATTCTATTAGCCTTGATGCACATTGCCTTTCCTAAACGATTCGGTTGGAAAGAAGAATTGAGCTCTCTGAGTTTGCTCAGTCGTCAAATTATGTACGTTCATACCTTCTTTATCGCCTTAGTTGTTTTTTTAACGGGCGTTCTTTCACTCTTTTTTGCAGATTTGTTATTGACAGAAGAATTGGGTGTGATAATCTGTTTAGGACTGTCACTTTTTTGGTTGTTACGGTTGTTTTTTCAATTATTTGTTTATTCAAAAAAACTATGGAAAGGCAAACGCTTTGAAACCACTGTGCATATTATTTTCACCGGCTTGTGGGCGTATTTCGCTTTGGTGTATTATTTAGCCGCCGAACTTCAACTTTTTGGCTAAACGAAAGTAGAATTCAACAACAGTAATTATTCTTTATTCAAAACAGATTCGCCAAATTGTATAAACTGTTCGGGTGGTAAAAAACCCATTGCTTTTGAAACAACAGTTCCTTCTCCATTGATGAAAAATAGGCTGGGGTATGCTTCAATCTTATATTGCTGCGCTAAGTTGATGCCCTCACCTTTTTCGCCGTCTACTTCTACGCTTATGAAATTATCATCATAAAAACTACCGACTGTACTATCCGAAAAGGTCTTTTTCTTCAGCATTTTACAAGGTCCGCACCAAGATGCAGATATATCCAGAAATATTAATTTATTCTCGCTTTTTGCCTTGGCTAATGCACTGTCCCAATTTCCTTCATGAAAATTAATCCCAATTTTTTTCACCGTTTCTATAGGAGAATCCTTCGCTGCTGAATCAGCTTCTGAATGAGTAGCATGGTCACAAGAGATAAAAAGTACTATGCTTAAAAAGCTTAGAGTGATAAATTTTATTGTGTTCATATTTTTAGTTTATTGTTTATTAGACTGCTTCAGTATGCTAATCTTACAATTAAGTAATTGATTCTATATCGAGTCCGTTCTATCATTTATATTTGGTGCTCTGCAAATATAGATACAATGAATATTGATTTTAGCGAAGCGAGGATAGAAAGATTAATTACGCATCACATAGGTAATAAACAACGAGAAGAGAGTATCTCATTAACGGAGAAAGAAATAGAACTATCAGCAGAAACTAAAGAGCATTTGCAACATTATTTTTTGGTACCCATGAAAAAGGATGCTGTGTTTTCTTTTACGCATCCAGTAGAGGTTAAGCAGAATGATATATTTACATTGGTTCAGGAGATGTTTGCTGATGATGAAGTATTCATTGAACATTCAAAAAATATTGGCAAGTTACTCTACGAGGCTACTACTCATCCTAAGGTGTTGGAAGGAGAGTTGAATATCGTGCTATTTACGAATGTAATCGTTGGTGACGAAATGGTTCCAGCGATTGGTATTTATAAATCAGAAAATAATGTTCCTTTTATTAAAATGGATAGAGTCGTGGACGGATTTCATGTTGATCATGATTTTGGTTTTGAAATGAAAGGCGTGGACAAAGGTTGTTTGATTTTTAATGTAGAAGAAGCCGATGGGTATCGTTCTTTAATTATTGATAAAAAATCAATTGATGCACATTATTGGATAGATGATTTTTTAAAGGTGAAACCAATTGGCAATGAGTTTTATATGACCAATAATTTCTTGAGTATGACTAAGGAGTTTGTGACCAATCAATTACCCGAAGAGTATGAAATGAACAAGACGGATAAGATTGATTTGCTCAATAAATCAGTGGGTTATTTTAAAGAAAATGATAGTTTTGAGACGGAGGATTTTGTGAGCGAAGTATTTGTAGATGAAGAGATAATTGATTCGTTTACTAATTTTAAGAACAATTATAACTCAGAATTCGAATTAGAATCTAAGGATAGTTTTGCCATTTCTGCTCAAGCAGTTCGTAAGCAGGCACGCGTGTTTAAAAGTGTTTTGAAGTTAGATAAAAACTTTCATGTTTATATTCATGGAGATAAAAGTTTGATCGAGAGAGGAACAGAATCTGACGGAAGAAAATTCTATAAGATTTATTACGACGAAGAAAATTAGTTACTCAATTCTAAAAACAGGCAATCGCATGTGTGAACTTTCGTAATGTGGACTGTGCTTGTAAATCCAGTATAATTGGGCTTTTGAGTTAGATGCGAATTTTTTATCACTTAGCTTTTTCTTCTCAAATTGTTTTTTTAAGTTTTTATCTTTCAATAATAGTTGATAAGCTTTGTCTTCAAAAACATACGGACTAAACCATTCTTTTTGTTGCAAATTGGCATCAAAGAAATTCCAACTGAAATAGGAATCTGGCCCTCCGGGTTCTAGAACTTCAGCGATAAATCTATTTTTATCTGTATTCATTTCTATCAAATAATCACCCTCACGAAACTGATAAGTAAGCGGCTCTAAATCATACTGAACATTAGAATGATGATAATGCTTTTCATACGGACGCTTATCGCTTTCGTAATCTTTAATTTTAAAACTATTCACAGTTATAACAGTATCTTTTTTTAAAGCAGTTAATTTTACACCATTGGATTTCAGTCTATCAGCTACTCGCCAATAGCCTTTTTTTAATACATAATATTGCGGTTTTGTTACAGTTGTAATCGGATTCATTCGATTGAAATATTTCATGTCTCTTGTAACGGGTTTAGACTGGTCATAGAACAAGCGTTGAGCTCCAGTTACTTCGCTTTTTTTATAACCAGCTTCATAACCTTTGAATTTAAATTTTTTATGAGCCACGGTGTCAACTCTCCAGTCAATGGGAAATTTTTGTGCTTTTGCTACCTGCAGCTTGGCTTGTTTTCGTTTTTCTTGAATTTCATTTGAATGTTCTGAGCAATAGTCTGCTGCGCTGAATAGGAATTTATACGTTGCCCAAACTCGTCGTGTGAAATCTTTGAGCATATGAGTTTCGGTTATAAATCCAAAAGTTTGATGCAAAGTAGTCAAGCCCGAACTATATCTTGGAGAATCATAAAAAGTGTACATCTTATCTTTTAAGGGACCACTGTGATGATTTACGTAAGGCACCATAATTTCATCTTGATCAAACATTCGTTGTTCTAATGAAGGAATCATTTTATCACGTAAGTAAGTCCCCATACCATACCCCAGTTTGTCAGTCTGTGTGGCGAGATAAGTCATGGTGTATGAATAATCTGCGCCATTACTTACATGTGTTTCTATATAAACATCTGGGTCAATAATTTGCAGTAATTCAGCAAAGCTCATAGCGTTTTTAGAATCGCATTTAATAAAATCTCGATTCAAATCTAAATTTTGTGCGTTCCCCCGAAATCCATAAGAAATAGGTCCTTCTTGATTGGCTCGAGAATGTTGATTGCGATTTATTGCTCCGCCAATATTGTAATACGGAATGCAAACCAAAATACAATTCTCTAATATCTTTTGTCCGCGCGTTTTAGTAGCGATGTCTCTAAATAACATCATACTGGCGTCGACACCATCGGGTTCACCAGGATGTATGGCGTTATTAATTAGAATTACCGTTTTATTTGATTTCTGAATATCATATAATCTAACGGGTTTGCTACTTAAAGTAACGACTTGTAATTTATAACCCGCATCGGTATCGCCAAAACTTGCTGCTTCGGAACCGAAATGCGTCATGCCAAACAAACTCCACCAGCTACTCCCTTCAAAGTAATCAGCACTTTCTTTTCCTTTACTTTTTTCAAACCGAGTAGTTTGTGCAACTAATGAGGTGGTAAAAAATAAAAAGAAAAAAAGGAATTGAAGTTTCATAAAGTGCAAGTTAACTAAAAAAGAAAAGAGCGACTAGGATACCTAATCGCTCTTTATTTTATATTCTTTGCTAACGATTAATCCAGAATGAAAGGATAATCTTCCTGTACATAAATGTCTTTGTATAATTCGCTGTCTTCAGGCCATGGAGATTTTTCTGCAAAATCTACGCAGTCTGCAACCGTTGCTTTGATATTATCTTGAATCGATTTTAGTTCTTCTTCAGTTGCAAAATTGTTTTCTAATAATACTTTTTTACAATGCTCAATTGGGTCTTGACCCTTGAATTCAGCTTCTTCATCTTTGGTTCTATACTTTGCTGGATCACTCATGCTGTGACCTTTAAAACGATACGTTTTCATTTCTAATAAAGTAGGTCCCTCACCAGCTCGTGCTCTTTTCACTGCACGGTTTACTGATTTGTGAACTTCTTCTGGGCTCATCCCATCAACCTCATCGCCGGGCATATCATATGCGTCAGCAAATTTGTAAATATCCGTTACATTACTAGTGCGCTCTACCGAAGTACCCATGGCGTATTGATTGTTTTCGCAAATAAATACTACAGGTAATTTCCAAGTCATGGCCATATTAAAGGTCTCATGCAAAATACCTTGTCTAGCGGCACCATCGCCAAAATAGCAAATGGTAACATTATCGTTTCCATTATATTGATCGGCAAATGCAATACCGGCCCCTAAGCCAATTTGACCACCAACTATACCGTGACCTCCAAAGAATTTTTTCTCTTTCGAAAAGAAGTGCATACTGCCTCCTTTTCCTTTTGCACATCCTGTAGACTTTCCAAAAAGCTCAGCCATACATTCACGAGGTGTTAGGCCTTTGGCCAATGCTAAGCCATGACAACGATAAGCAGTGATCATATTATCACCTTCCTTAATAGCCGTCATTGTGCCAGATGAAACAGCTTCTTGACCGATATACAAATGACAGAAGCCACGAATTTTTTGCATGCCGTACAACTGTCCTGTTTTTTCTTCAAACTTGCGTTGTAATAACATGTTTTCGTACCAGTATAAATATGTTTCTTTTCCGAATTCTAATTCCACAGTGTTATCAATTTATTCTATGCGAAAGTACATTAATTTGATGATTTCATGATTTGTTGATTTGATAATATTCCACCCAAACTTTGACATTTGTCTTGTTATGATTTGACATTCGAATCCCTTATCTTCGTCTTCCGCTATGAATCTTAAGACTATACAGTTTCAGAATACAAGAAGTTTTGCCAAAGAGTTAGACGATGCTGATGCATTGAGCGATTTTAGAGATCAATTCATATTTCCGAAACTCAATGGAAAACGAGCTATCTACTTCTGCGGTAATAGTTTGGGTTTGCAACCAAAAGGAACGCGAAAGTATTTTGAAGAAGAATTAAACGATTGGGCTCAATGGGGAGTTGAAGGACACTTCAATAGCACAAGACCTTGGTTTGGGTATCATCATTTTTTTACCGAAAGTCTGGCAAAAATTGTTGGGGCTAAAAAAAGTGAGGTTGTTGCGATGAATACGCTGACGGTTAATTTGCATCTTTTGATGCTTTCTTTTTATCGTCCTACTAAAAAACGGTTTAAAATTATTATGGAAGCCGGCGCTTTTCCCAGCGATATGTACGCCATGGAATCACAAGTAAAATTGCATGGTTTTAATCCTAAAACGGCCGTGATAGAAGTGAAGCCTAAAAAAGGAAAACACTTGATTGACGAGGAGGATATTCTTAAAACAATTGATAAGCACAAATCTTCAGTGGCATTGGTCGTATTTGGCGGTGTAAACTATTATACAGGACAATATTTTGATTTAGAAAAAATTACAAAAGCAGCGCATAAGGCCGGTGCAAAATGTGGTTTTGATTTAGCACATGCAGTTGGTAATATGCCGATGCAACTTAATAAATGGAAGGTGGATTTTGCTTGTTGGTGTTCATATAAATATTTGAATTCTGGTCCGGGTGGTGTCGGTGGTGTTTATATTAATGAGAAACATGTAAAAGATCCAAAAACACTTCGCTTAGCAGGGTGGTGGGGTTATGATGAGAAAACTCGTTTTCAAATGACAAAAGGTTTTAAGCCAATTCCTACTGCTGAGAGCTGGCAAATGAGTAATGCACAGGTAATGAATATGGCGGCTCACAGAGCTAGTCTAGACTTATTTGATAAAACTAGTATAAGTGCCTTGCGCAAAAAAAGTATTATGCTTACAGCTTATGCTGAATATTTATTGGAGCATGTAAAAACTGAAAATAAAAAACTGGCATTTGAAATTATTACTCCTAAGGAAATTGAAAAAAGAGGTGGGCAGTTGTCTTTGTTGTTTTCCAAAAATGGTAAACGAGTCTTTAAGCATTTAGAAAAAAATAGCATTGTAGTTGATTGGCGCGAACCTAATGTGGTGCGTTTTGCAGCAGTTCCTATGTATAATAATTTTCAGGACTTGTATGAGCTTTACGCTTGCCTAAAGTCGTTCTAATATCAGAATAATTTATGGCAGCAGAAAGATTAGTAGAAGGCTCCTTTCTTGATTTGCAGCGTCAAATTATTCAGAATGGAGAAGCTTCCATGAAAGAGCTAGGGCAAGAAGAGTATCCAAAACATTTGCCGACCCTATTTTTTATCCATCTTTTCTTTTTTCTAATTTGTCGCACGAGTTTAACTGCTATTGTTAATCCAAATATATCTTTTTTTGAACGTGATTTTTGGATTGATACCTTAGGCTATTCTTTTATGTTTTTGTTGTTTGCTTCATTGCTTTGGGTTGCGCTCAAAATTTTTAAATCGAGTTTGACATTTAAACGATTGTTGTCAATTGGACTTTATTCTAGCGTTCCGAACTTTATATTTTTTATTTTGGCTTTTATACTATTGATAATTCTTAGACCAAAAGCAACATATAATCCGCCTTTCTTTTTAGAAGGTTATGGAATACTTGATTTGGTTTGTTTGATTTGGTGTTTGATATTGCTTTATTTCGGGCTTGCCCCTCATCTCGCAAAACCTAAGATGTTGTGGTTTATCATTCCAATAGTTACGATAATTACTTTTTCCATTTCTTACATGATATTTGCTAATGTTGCGGTTGTTGAATATTTGCTTTTGCCTCCTGTTAATTAGATTACGAGAAATGCAATGGATACCTTAAGCGAATTTGAAGAAGATGTTTGGGAGATTAACTTGTTACAATATCTCAAAGGGATTTTGTTAAGGCCAAAAGCAACTTTTGAAAAAGTAGAAGCTCATAAATTTTCAAAGTATTATTTATTCATATTTTTCTTCTCTGCAATTCCTGCGTCAATTTACGTTTTGTTTCAGGAGAAAATCCTTTTGACAGATGAATTGGTTTCAGTAGCTGTTTGCCTAAGTTGGAATTTGATAATTACCTTATTGCAAGGGATACTGCATGCTGTTATGTATTTTATTGGATTGCGAATCGCAGGAGGTGCTGGAACTTTTAAGCACTTTATTGTATCTGGCTTTTCAGCCAGTGTAGTGGCTTGGTTTGGTACGGTACCTTTTACTATTATAATAGGCATTGCACTTCATTTCGGTACCTTTTATGGGATGTTGTATCAAATTACCCTTATTATTTTCTATTTGGGTATTCTTTGGAATTCTGTCTTACTGATTTTGGTAGGGAAAGTACATGTAAAGGTCAGTTATCTTACGGCCTCTATTGTTTATATAATAACTTTCGTATTACTGTTTTATCTTGGATATAAGGTAGATTTATATTCTCTCATTTATTAATAATCAACATGGATATATTAGAAGAACATGAAGAAGAGTTTGACCTGACATTGTTAGAACTAATAGAAGGTGTTTTTTCGTATCCCAAAGACACCATGCGGTTTATTTTCGTAAATAACTTTTCCAAATACGTTGGGTTATTGGTGTTGTGTTTTTTAGGGCTTTCTGTTGGGTCGGGTTTTTTAGGCTCAATAGGTCAGGACTATCAAATAACGAGCTTAATGGATATACTTATGGAGTTTCAGTATATCTTAATTACTATCATAAACGTCTATTCCGTCTATGTCATTTTCTGTTTTTTTGTTTTTATTTTTTTGCGATTGGATAAAGTAAGTATTAATTATAAAACCGTTTTTAAATTTTTCATGTACGCTTTTATTCCGTGGGCGATTTCAATGTTTGTGATTGTTTTAATCAATACTTTTTTTGTC
This sequence comes from uncultured Chitinophagaceae bacterium, assembly GCA_964389575.1. Lineage (GTDB taxonomy): Bacteria > Bacteroidota > Bacteroidia > Chitinophagales > Chitinophagaceae > JAGNRR01. Next base: position 10,259 of record CAYMFF010000046.1, on the reverse strand, counting down.
AATTTGGGTCGTTTGTCTGGTGCTAAATATTTAATACATGTAATGCGATATGGAGTGTATGCCTGGTCGTTAGTGCTTTTTTATTATGGTCTAATACATTTCACCAAGCGAAAGCAAGTCCTAATTGGTATTATAATAATTTCAGCATTGCTATCGGGCTATTTGGTGCCCAAGTTGCATGATTTTATTTTCACGGTATTTTTTTAGAAAATTGATTATTTAAAAAAACACCTTCTATGCGAAGGTGTTTTTTAACGTATTCATTTGATGATTATTTTAATCCAGCGACTACATCGTTTTTAGGATATTTTACGGTGTAAACAAATTCGTCTTTCCAAGAGTTGTTTGGATTTATACTGGCGGTCCAAAGTAGCTTGCCAATCTTTTTATTGTATTGTGCGTTTCCTTTTTTGCCAAGGTCTACGTCAATCTGATTGCTTTGTGAAACGGGGATTTGATCTAACACTTCAATAGTGATGGGAACTGACTTTTTATTTCTTACGACCAACTCATATCCAATCGTTTCTTTTCTTTTGGATTCCAAGGCTTTCTTTTTACTGTATTTTTCTATTGGGTTTCTTTTTACTACTATATTATTATCTCTGCCCAAGGAGACTAACATGGTATCAGATGTTATTTCAGGATTAATGGTAGAGGTGCCTACGAAACCGCCTTCAAAGAATATGTTAGCCTGGCCGGGCAGCAAATTGTACTGTCCCCAATCAGAAACTTTGGCCAACAGAAAAGCTCCATTGCAAAGTTTAGGAACGGTATGATAAATATAATTGGTAGGCAATTTATACGTTTTTAAAGCCATTAAATATTGTTTGCCGTCGCTTGATATTGATTGTTTGTTTGGCACCGCGAATTCAACATTCATTTGATTCTCGCTAATTTGTGCATGGGCTGTATAGCCATCCTTGAAGTTGCTTTTTTCTTCGGCTTGGGCAAAGTTCATCATATTAAATGCTCTATTAATCGGGAGCGATTTTTTATAAACTCTTGGATTAATCTTAGCATATAAAGGGTGTAAAATCGGTCTTTCATTATTTTGAGTAGGATTTCCGGTAGATACAATTAAGTTCACATTGTTCCAATCTTGTCCTGTGTTTTGATAAACATTGGCACGATAACTCAATTTTACTTTTTCAGTTATGCCTGCAGAGCGTAAATCATAAATTGGAGTCCAACCTGCATTGTTCACCGTATACGAACAGCGAATAGAAAGCCGTTCACTTCTTTTTGCTGAAACTTGTAAAACGATCGTACCAGAAGGATTATTAAATTGAGCGCTCATTTCGTTCAGTTGCTTTTTGGTCTTGTTTAGTTTAAGGGAAAGGCTCTTTTCTTCTTTTTTTAGGATGTTCAATTCCTTTTTTATTTCAAGATATTTTTTCTTGTAATTATTGCTCAACTCAACTACTTGAGCTGGTGTGAAACCAACTTTGCCAGCTCCCAATACTTGATTCTTTTTTAAGATGTCTTCCATGCCGAGTAAAGCATTTTTTTGTTCTTTTACCCAAGCGAGCTCATCAGCGATATCTTCTGAACTTACTTTTAGCGCATCTATTTTAGGGTTACTAACTGTTGGAATTAAATAATTGGGTTCATATTTAGCGCTTAGCAATTCGCTACTAGAGTTCTTAAATTGAATCTGTAGGCTCGATGGGTTTATTTTGGTAGAAATTCCAGTAATCACAATCTCCTGTCGACCAGCACTCACCATCGATTGGGCTTGTCTTTCTATTTCAGCGTTCTGTTTGAATACTTTTACTTTTGTAATAGTTGATGGAATCAGCTTTTGTGCTAACGCTGACAGGGATATAAAAACAAGGGCTAGGCTCAGTATTTTTTTCATAATTGTATTATTTACCTATATAGATGCTCAGTCATTATGGATTCCATAATTTTTTGAGTATTAATATTGATAAATAAATAATGAAGTATTAACGAGCCTCTTTATTGCCGATTATGCGTTGAATAATTCTTAGTTTATCAATGCAAAGCAATAGGACATAAGCAAAAAGACTCAAGAAAAATAGGGTAGAAAGAACTCTGAGATACATTTTCACCGTCCACTCAAAGGCTACTTTGATTCGTTGCATTAAGCCAATTTTAATTTCCTTGCCTTCTACTAATGAGAACTGCACCGTGCAAAATTCATTTTCGTCATCAAAGTCACCCAGACTTACACCCAGACCTTGAAGCTCAGATTCTATTTCTAGAATTCGATTTTCGAGCCCCATATATTCATCTATTTTTCCTCCTTTTGACTTTAGGTTTATTAATGAGGTTCTAGTTTTTTCGAGAGATTGCTTTTTAGCATTTAATTCTTTGTACTCATTTGTTTTGTCTTTTTTGGTAATGCGTTTGGCCTGAACGTTGCCTACTTTAATAAGTTCTTGATATAGTTTATCAAAATTCTCCGGAGGAACACCAATAACAAGGTTTAGCCTACGAAAGCCAGAATTGCCACTTTTTTGTTCGAATTGAACAAGTGCGTTTAAGTTTTCTATTGTTTTTCGGGACGATTTTTCTTCTTGTTCAAAGTTGGAAGATTTAGTGTTGATCTCCGCAATCTTCTCATACTTCTGGTCTACGGCCGTACTGTTTTGATTTAAATTAGCCGGTTTGGCTTTGTATTTTTTGGAGGCATAATTTCTTTTAGCGTTAGAAATATTTTCGAAAAACTCAGTCTCATAGCTTGTGTTGTTAAACTTCTTGGTGTAGCCGTACAACAGTCTAAAGGCAAATAGTATAACAAATAAAATAAGAAGACCACTAATTACTTTGCGAAGTCTTTTTTTGAACGGAATAGTCATAATAGGTTTTTAAAAGTGAAGCGTTTAAAAATCTAAAAATATCAGTAGCCACTCGTTGTCAAAGAGTGAGTACTGTTAGGGTTTTGATAATGACCTTATAATATTCTGCTAAAGTTGAATTAAGCTAGCATCTCCATAACTTAAAAAACGGTAGTCGTTATCTAAGGCATGCTGATAAATAGTTTGCCAGTTTGGCCCCACCGCGGCGGCCACTAATAACAGCAGGGTAGAGTTCGGCTGATGGAAATTGGTTAGCAAATAATTTGCCATTCGAAATGAATAAGAAGGCAGAATTAATAATTCTGTATGAAAAGAAAATAAAGATTGCTCCTCTTTTTCTAATCGGTTGAGAATGGCTTGTAAAGATTGCTGAACAGAAATCTTGTGCTTAGATTTATACGGTAACCATTGTTCGACTAGCAAGTCGGCAGGTTTTAAGGGTGGGTTTTGATCTAACAGGTTTCCAATCCAATAAAGTGATTCTAAGCTCCGCAAGCTGGTAGTGCCTACCGAAACAATGTTTTTCTTTTCATGGAGTTCAATTTGTTTTTCTATAAACTCTTTTGTGACAATTACTTGTTCTCTGTGCATTTTGTGTCCGCCCAATGTTTCAGTTTTTACTGGTTGAAAAGTGCCTGCACCCACATGAAGAGTCACAAAGTCTAGATCTATTTTATCAGAGTTTAATCGTTGAAGTAATTCATCGGTGAAGTGAAGTCCTGCCGTAGGAGCCGCAACTGAGCCGTCATGATTGGCAAATACGTTTTGGTAACGCTCTTTATCAATTTCTTCTGTATTGCGTTTTAAATAGGGCGGAATCGGGATTTTTCCGAATATTTCTAAAGCCATAGCCATATTTTCTATTGCTTCATTCCATTCGAATTCAATGAGAAATTGGCCATCGGTTTTCTCGATAATTCTAAGTTGAATTTTCTGATTATTAATTTCTTTGACTAAAAAATCTTCTTTCCATTTAGACGCACCACCCACCATGCATTTCCAAATGGCTTGTTGTTTAATTTCTGAAACAGATTCTAAACAGAATACTTCAATTCGACCGCCGTTTTTATTTTCTAATAAAATACGCACCGGTATCACTCGGCTATCATTAAAGATTAGCCAGCTATTTTCAGGTAAACGTTGTTGAATATTTTTAAAATAATCATCACTTATTTCATCGTTTTCATAAACAAGTAATTTGCTTTCATCTCGCTTCGGCAAAGGATATTTTGCAATTCTCTCAGCTGGAAGTTCGTAGGTGTAATCTGCTATTTTAACCTCTTTCGGATTCATGATAGGCAAATGTACTGTGGGAAGCGAAACTAAAATTATTTATATAAATGCTATGCCTATTCAAAAGGCTTTGATAATATACCCGCTGTAGAAATTAAATACAACCTATCATTATATTCTATAAACTGTCGTACATATTCATTGGGAATATCGTTGGGGTAGTAGGTAAATTCTTGAGTAATAAGGTCAAAAGAATAAATAACAGCTTGATTAGTAGGTGTGAAGAATATTAAATTTCTTGTTACGTAGAATATTTGCATCCAATTAGAATACTCGGTAGGATTACCTACCGCAACTGTATTAGCCACTTGTCCATTTTCGATATAATTAATTTTCATATAATCATCATTACGATCATGGGCGACTAAAACAGATTGTTGGCCCAAATTCTGAATTGGTAAGAATGGAATTCCTGAAAGACTTATTGGGTTATATGTTTTATTTAAATCATCGTAAAGCGAATATCCATTTAGGTCGTTGTCATAGAATAATTGGTAGCGAGTACCTGTGGAATTATATTGGCTCAGGGCCAAGTCTGACAAGGTATCTAAGATTATAGAATTGTTGGCAACTCGAAGATGGAAGGCGTGATTTGCTGTATCCTCCGAATTATAAGGATCAGAGTTGAAGTATAGATTATTGTACTTTGAGAACATTACATTAGTTGTATTCATGATAGTATAAATACCGTTCTCAATATATTTTTCTGCACCCGTTTCTATATGCTTGATAAGTATTCTTCTCACATCAAATACAATAATAAATTCATTACTCCATCGAGTATAAAAGGTTGAGAAATCTACTGATTTATTAAAATTAACTTTTTTCTGAACCTTGTTGTTTTTATTTAATACTAGATAGGAGTCATTACTAATTACATACAGTAAGTCGTCTTTCACAAAGGCTGAACGAAAGTTAGTGTTTACATCGCTTAGTCCATCAGAGATTTCCCAATCGCTCAATGGCAAAACGGGTTCATCGGGCGTTGAGATGAAGCTATTTTCAACATCTTTTTTGCAAGATGCGAAAACTAACATGAAGAAGATAAAGGCAACTATTTTGTTCATTGTTTGATAAATTTAAAAGTTTTAAAGTCGTTCGTAGATAGAATGTAAAATCCATTGGCTAATTCGTCTGTATATACCACAATCATATTGTCCTTGACTTCGTATGAAAAATTATTGACACGCTGCCCCTGCGCATTACGGATTAATAATTGGGTGGTTTTGTTATCCATATTTTTTAACACGAAATAGTTCCTGACCGGATTGGGGTAAAGAAGGCTATTGGCTAATTCTGATGTAACGGTTTGATCAAATTTTATTTTTGCCAGATTAAAACTAGGAGAAATAATAGCGCCTGAGCTAGCAACGAATGCGTACATCGGGTTGCTGTAATAAAGATTAGATTCATAAACAGAAATCTGAGGGCCATATGACGTACCGTAATCAGTTGTAAACTTGGCTAAAAAAATATTGGTAGAGTCTATTATTTTTCCGAATCTTGAATATCTAGTAATTATATTTTTAAATCTTTTTCCTGTAAGGTCTTGCTCAGCAGTGCTTGCTGCCTTTACTATTGATGTATATATTTCTTGGCGGTTTGCATCATAAGCAATATCGGTCAATGTCCTGTTGCTTTGAATCGGGATAGACCAAATGGGACCACCTTGCTCATCCACCAGTGCTATAAATTTACAAGTTACTTTATCTGAATTACATTGCAATTTGAATTTCTCTTGAATTTCTAATGTTGGACTGTAAGCTAATCCAGCTATAAGGTAGCGATTATCCAAAATTGGTAACACTTCTTGAATTCGATATGAAAAATGACTAGCAAAATTTAATTGATGTCTCCATTCTTTTTTATCTGGATTATAAACCCGTATTTGAGAATACGTTTTTAGGCTATCGCCTGAGTAGCTATAACTATATCTTTTGGCTAAGCCCATTTTCAAAACGAGATTTCCATTCTTTTTTTCTATTGAGTTAATCGTGCTTTCTCGGTTATCTTGTCGCAACGTATTAAAAGCCTCGTAATTAATAAAATTCCCAAGTGTATCATATATCTGCAAAATGTTGTAATAGAAGTTATTTAGCGGAGTGGCTTCTTGGGTGTCAAAACGAATCATATCTCTTCGGCTGTTATTTTCAAAAGCGACGGCAATTTTATCGTTTTGTACTGCAATAGCAGTTGTGAACATACTAGAATAAATATGTGGTGCTCGTTTGTGCCATTTCAGATTTCCTTGATCAGAAAGGGCGAGTAAAATATTTTGTCGAATGCCTGTGTTTATAATCGTGTCTTTGCCAATTCGCATATCGCCGTCCATCATTCCGGTTATATAAACTGTATTTTTTACAACATCAAAGTCCCAGTTTGTAAAAAGGTCTAACGATTGGCTCCAATGAAAATTACCGTCAACATCAAACTTGGCTATGAACTCGCGATTATATTCATATGGCCCCAAATTACCTGTATCGGGCAAGAAATGACCACCACCTCTAGAATAAAATCCAACATAAATATAATCGTCATGGGTTATTATTTTTCGAATAGCATCGGAATAGGCATCAAAGGACTTTCCTGCTGAGTCTAGCATAAGAAACTCCCAATCAATTTCTTGAGCGGAACTTGAATGACTAATAGAAAGTGATAAAATGAAAAGAAGTATTATTTTTTTCATGCAAATAGAGGTTTGTAATAAGACGTTAATAGGTTCGCAAAGGTTTAATTCTTTATCAATATATTTTCCATATTTATTTAGTTAAAAATACCAATTTTAAATAGAAAAGCTGTTTTTATTTCATAAGCGGTCCGTTTTTTTTACGAATGAACTTTAAAAGAAGAAAGAATTACTATTTTTTTATAATCTTCCTAACCACGGTGAAATCGTGGCTTTCTATTCGTATAAAGTAAGTGCCCGGAGGTTGATTTAATTCTAATTCTATTTTCTGTCGGTTTTTGTAATTGGAAGCCATAATTGGTCTGCCAGAAATTGTAAAAACTGATACGTTCACATTTGGAAATTCTCGTTCAAAAGCCAATGTAAATTGATGATTAAATGGATTTGGATATATTGTAAAACTTTCTAGTTGGTCAATATTATTTATTTCTAATGGGTAGTTATTTAATTTTGTCAAGAAAATATGACTGGCTTCCGGATTCAAAGAAGTGAGATCTGAGATGCCAGCATTGGAACCAAAATCTGTAGTACCATAAAAATAACCTAAGGTTATAATATTATCATTTTGATCGGTTGTAATTGCATTTCCAATTGCAGGGGAGCCACCAATTTGTTTAGCCCAAACAAACTGACCGTTGGCATCTAATTTTTGAATAAACATGTCGGGGCTATTGCTATTTGCTGTAAGGTTAAATGAATTCAAACTAGGATCAAAGTCAGCTGTTTGGTCAAACCAACCTGTAATAAAAACATTGTCCTGCGCGTCTGTGATAACCGATAAAGGATATTCACCGCCAGTGCCTTTTACTTCACCTGCCCAATCTAAGGTGCCATTAGAATCTAAACGCATTACGAACATGCTGAGTCCGCTAGTGGAAGAGCCTAGATTATTAAAAGTAGTATCTGGGTCAAAATCAACTAAATTGCTAAATCGCCCTGTGACAATAATATTATTATCGTTATCCAGAGCAATAGCCGATGCTTGATCTAAACTGGCACCACCGATTTGTTCTGCCCAAATTAAATTACCAGTTGCATCTAGTTTTTCAATAAAAATATCGGAACTTCCATTGGAGGTGAAATTTTGTGTATTCATTCCTGGATCTAAATCAATGGTGCTTGAAAATGCACCCGCCAAGAATATATTGTCATTGGCATCTAGGATATGATGAGTCGCTGTTTCGTTCGATAAATTTCCAATTTGTTTGGACCATAAGAAATTTCCTTGTGGGTCTAGCTGCAGCATAAAAATATCATTACCACCATTGGAATTCATATTTTGTGTTCCGTTATTGGGATCAAAGTCAGCATTGGATTGAAAGGTGCCACAAATCGAAACATAACCCTGCGAATTTGTTGTGATAGAATGGCCAACATTTTCAAAAGCGCTTTCTATTTGTTTTGCCCATATGAAATTACCAGCACTATCTAGCTTTAGAATGAACGTATTTTTAATACCTGTGGTAGTTAAGTTGAATGTTCCACTACCCGGATCAAAATCTACAATACCTTCAAAGCTACCAGTAGCGTATAAATTTCCGTTGTCATCAATGTGAATCGAATTCCCAGCATCGCTGTAAATGTCTCCAATTTGTTTTGCCCAAATGAAATTTCCTTGCGCATCTAGTTTTTGAATAAAAATATCCGAACGGCCGACTGAAACGAAATTAAGAGCCCCCATACCTGGATTGATATCAATATCACTATCAAAATATCCGATGGAATAAATATTTCCTTGTTGATCCGTTACTACATCAGTTCCCTCATTTTCTCCTTTTGTTGCACATTGAATGCTATTCGCCCATAGATGATTTTGGGCCTGTATTTGGGAATTAAAAAGAAAAACAAAAAGGATTCCTAGTGTGATAAGCTTTTTGGTATGAAACAGATAGTTAGTCATTAAATATTGTGCGAGTGGGTTTACTTGCAATTTACGACTTATACGCAAAAAGTTGATTCATAGCTAAAGATTAGTCAAAAGCTAGGATTCAGGTTTAACTGAATTCGAACTTTCATTAATTTTTAATGATTTTGAAAGTTTGTTGATTACCATTTTTAGTTTGGATAAACAAAATATAAAATCCTGCAGATTGACTGGAGAGATTTAATGTGTAATTATCCAATGTGCTTCGTTGTAGCCGACCGTCAATACTATATAATTTTACTTTGTCAATGATATTTTTATCATCAACTAGTTTGACTGTATTTTTTTTATGATCTTGAATAATCCGAATAGATTGATTTTCTTTGTCGGATATGCTTAATGGAACATTCCATAAGTTTTGAGCATTCGGTCCACTCCAAATTCTTGTAGCCAAATATGGGTTATCTATAAATGGATTTCTATTACCTTGAAGATTGAAAAAGAGCTGATTTCTATTTTGCTCTAGCGCTGAAACACTATCCTGCGCATTCCATTGCAATAGAATATCAGGCATGTCTCCCAAGGGGGAAATAGATGTGCCGCCTGAGGCAACATTTGTTGCTAAGCACTCAAAATTATAACGAACATACATATACATTATGATGCGTGCTACATCTCCACGCCATTCGTCGCCCGGATAGAAATCACTGCCTACTGAGTTCGAATTTCCGCTTCCTGCGCTGTAGTTACTGTTTCCTCGGGAGCCATTCATTTGCGCATCTGCTGCTCTCAAATTATGAAGGTCTGTTCCAGTGCCCGGGAACTGCGTATTCATAGCCGGGTTTGCTTTAGATCTCGGAAAGACATGTTCTCGATTCCAAAGACCCACACATGAGCTTGTGTGACACGAAAGTGATTTGTCGCGCAAGCGATCATTTTGGGTTATCATATCAGCGTCATTATATCCATAGAGTAGAAGGACATTCGATGAATCGCCATCTCGTAAATCACTTTGCTTAATCGCATCCCAAGTATCAATAGAAATGCTCGAAGTGTATTCTAAAAAGTTAGCATGAGTTGCTGATATTAAACTACTCAGCTCTTGTCGAAGCGGTTCACCCGTTTTGTCGAAATCTATATTATAATAGTAATTTGGTATTTGACCAAAAGCTATGCTCGGAACTGAAAGAAAGATTAATAAGAATCGAACAAGCATAGTATCGTTTTGTTGTCTAGTCTACAAATCTACGGACAACTTTGGTGAAGTGTTTGCGCTAAATCTCATTTGGGGAAAACAATCTAAAAGAATGGGAACAGTCTTGTTATTATAGATACTCTGGCGATTGCACCGTTGAATTAAAAATGCCCCGAGTCTACATCTTTAATAAACTTTATCAAAGAGGTAAAATAATTATCCGGATCATCAAATTGAGATAAGTGGCTACCATTCGTGGTCTCACTTCTTCCGTTCTGGACTTCGCCGGCCATCCACTTCATATACTCCGGGTCCATCGTATCGTATTTGCCACCAAGCATTAGGGTAGGGACTGTTATCTCTTTTAGTCGACCAGATACATCCCAATCTTTAAGTGTA
>CAYMFF010000045.1:0-22336 GCA_964389575.1 uncultured Chitinophagaceae bacterium | reverse complement strand
CACCAAAGCTGCAGCTTAGAAAAGCAACTAATAAAAGGATTTGTTTCTTCATAGTTTTTTGTTTTTAATGATTAATAAATAGTTCCTCTGGGAATTTGAAACAAAAGTAGAAGAGCCATTCTCCACCCACAATAGCGAATATTCGCTATAGCGCATAGCAAATCGATTTTAGTATTTAAGCGCTAAAATTTAGTAAACCCTGTATTGATAAGTGTTTCACTACAAATAATTTTAAAAGAGAACGGTTTGTTAGAAAACAATAAAATGAGGATTCAATAAATTTTCTTTATTGTAAACCAAAGGTTGCATATGAGGATGTTGAAACACTTGATACCCTAAACCTAATAATACTCCATGAGCCGCTGCGGTATCCCACTCCATAGTCGGTGCAAAGCGAGGGTAAATATCAGCCTTGCCCTCTGCCAATACTAAAAATTTTAATGAGCTACCCATACTTACTGTACTTGGATTGGAAAGTTCATCAATAAAATCTTGTGTTTCTTTACTTAAATGCGAGCGTGATGCTACGATGCGCAAAGCATCTTGTTTTTTTACTTCAGCTAAATCACTTGGTGTTGTCTTAAGATCTAAAGTTGACTTAGTAGCATCCATTTCTAACCAAGCTCCTTGATCTTTTAATCCGTAAAATAATTTTCCTAAAACAGGAACGTATACTACGCCTAAAATTGGAACACCATTTTCGATTAAAGCTATATTTACTGTAAACTCTCCGTTGCGTTTTATAAATTCTTTAGTGCCATCTAATGGATCCACACACCAATATTGTTTCCAATTTTTTCTTTCTGCAAATGGAATTGAGGTTCCCTCTTCACTTAGAATAGGCAAGTTTGTTTTTTCTAAAAAAGAAACAATTACTTCATGCCCTTTTTTATCTGCCTTGGTAAGAGGTGATTCATCAGACTTAAAGTCCACATCAAAATCATCGGTATTATAAATCGCTAAGATTTCTTTTCCAGCGCTTAGCGCGGCTTCTTTGGCAACCGCCAATAAAGATTCCATAATCAAAAATTAGTTTCGAACCATCCCCGCCGCAACGGTTGCATTGGTTTTTTCGTCTACTAAAATTACAGAACCTGTAATTCTATTTCTACGATACGCATCAGCAAACATTGGCTTGGTCGTACGTATTTTAATACGCGCAATATCGTTGAGTTTAATTTCTTTATCCTCTTCGTTTCTGTGGAGGGTATTAATATCCAATTTGTATTGGATATTTTTTACCATACAACGTTCTTCATTTGAAGTATGCAGAATTGTATACTTACCATTTAATTGCAATGGCGTTTCATCAAACCAACAAATCATAAGATCTAAATCTTGCGTTGCTTCCGGCTGATTATTTACACGTACAATCATATCACCCCGGCTAATATCAATTTCATCTTCCAATAATATTGTAGCAGACATGGGCGGAAAAATTTCTTCCAATTCACCATCAAAAGAATCAATTTTTGCAATCTTAGAAGTAAAACCACTTGGTAAAACAGCTACCTCATCCCCTTTCTTAAATACACCTCCTGCAACACGACCAGCATAGCCTCTATAGTCGTGATGCTCTTCCGTCATAGGACGAATAACACATTGTACCGGGAAACGACAATCAATAAAGTTTTCATCATTGCTAATGTGCACATTTTCTAAGTAGTACATAAGGGTTGAACCTTTGTACCAAGGCATATTATCACCTTCGTTTACCACATTATCTCCAACTAAAGCTGAGATAGGAATAAACTCAATATCATGAATATCTAATCGAGAACTAAACTCTTTAAAATCCGCTTTAATTTTATTGTAAGCATCTTCCTTATATTCAACCAAATCCATTTTATTTATACAAACTAATAAATGGGGGATCTGCAAAAGAGAAGCAATAATTGCGTGACGCTTTGTTTGCTCTACAACTCCTTTACGAGCATCAATTAAAATCAAGGCTACATTAGCTGTACTGGCGCCCGTAACCATATTACGTGTATATTGAATATGACCTGGCGTATCCGCAATGATAAATTTACGCTTAGGCGTTGCAAAATATCTATAAGCTACATCAATCGTAATACCTTGTTCACGCTCAGCTTTTAAACCATCTGTCAAAAGTGCAAGGTTTACATTCTCTTCACCTTTTTTCTCACTTGCAGTTTTAATCGCATCGTACTGATCTTCAAAAATTGATTTACTATCGTATAGCATACGACCAATCAATGTACTCTTTCCATCATCTACACTACCGGCTGTAGTAAATCTTAGTAGTTCTGTTTTTTGTCCGCTCATTATCTTAAAATTGTAATCTTAGGTTATATAAATAAAGTGGCTTAGAAATAACCTTGTTTTTTTCTGTCTTCCATTGCAGTTTCAGATCGTTTATCATCTGATCGCGTTCCTCGTTCTGTAACACGCGTCATAGAAACCTCAGCAATAATATCATCTAAGGTTTCGGCATCAGATAATGCCGCACCTGTACAACTCATATCACCAATGGTACGAAAACGTACTTTCATATCTTTTAATTCCTCAGTTTCTTTGCGTTGCATGAAATCAGAATCTGCATACAAAACGCCATCACGCTCAAAACATTTTCGCGTATGCGCAAAGTATAAAGAAGGTAATTCTACTTTTTCTTCTTTTAAATACTGCCACACATCCAACTCTGTAAAGTTTGAGATAGGAAACACTCTGAAGTGTTCTCCAAAGTTCTTTTTACCATTGAAAGAATTCCAAAGTTCTGGACGTTGATTTTTAGGATCCCACTGACCAAATTCATCTCTATGGCTAAAGAAACGCTCTTTTGCTCTAGCCTTTTCTTCATCGCGTCGACCACCACCAAAGGCGGCGTCATACTTTCCATCTTCTAAGGCTTTTAATAAAGCTGTAGTTTGTAACCCGTTTCTACTAGCATTTACGCCAGTTTCTTCTTTTACTAAGCCTTGATCGATAGCATCTTGTACTGAGCCAACCAATAACTTTGCGCCCATGTCTGCTACCCATTTATCTCTAAATGCCATTGTTTCTGGGAAGTTATGCCCAGTATCAATATGCATTAAAGGAAATGGCACCTTAGCTGGATAAAAAGCCTTCTTAGCTAAGTAAGACATTAAAATAGAATCTTTCCCACCAGAGAAAAGCATGACAGGATTCTCGAATTGAGAAACAGCCTCTCTGATAACATAAATAGCTTCTGATTCTAACTCTTTCAAGTGATTTAAATAGTAACTGCTCATTAATATGTAATTAAAGGTCGCGCAAAGTTATACAAATAATCAACACATTCATCAATTGACTGTGAGGTAGTTGTTATCTCAATATCCGGCTTTTCTGGAGCTTCATAGGGCGAACTAATTCCAGAAAAATCAGGAATTTCTCCAGCCCGGGCCTTTTTATATAAACCCTTTACATCGCGCGCTTCACAAACCTCTAGCGGTGTATTTACAAATACTTCAATAAAATTATCACCTCCTATGATTTCTTTGGCCCGGCTTCTAGCTTCAATGGTGGGACTTATAAATGAAACCAAGGTAATAACGCCTGTATTCTGATATAACTTAGCAATCTCTGATATTCTTCGGATGTTCTCTTTTCGGTCATCCATACCAAAACCAAGATCTCCATTAATACCCGAACGGATATTATCACCATCTAATACTTGGGTAAAAAAACCTTCAGCAAATAATTTTTTTTCAAAATGCTCGGCTATTGTGCTCTTGCCAGAGCCAGACAAGCCTGTAAACCAAAATACTTTTGCCTTTTGTTGTAAACGTTCTTCTTTTTTTTCTTTTGAAACGATTCGTTCAAAATCTGGGTGAATATTATCCATTTCGTTTAAATATTTTTCTAAATCCTCCACGAGGAATCCGTTGCCATGCCCTTTCGTGAATATAATACAATACAAATTTAGTGATAACTTCTATCCCTCCAATTTGTAATGCCGATCCAATTTCGCCAGTAAGAAAATAAGCAACCATAATTGTAGTTATTGTTCCGGTCGCCCGCCAACTAATTCCTTTTAGGACGCTACGAATGTGTGACTCTTTTTTTACAACGCTTTCGTGATAATCCTTTGGGATAACTGTTTTAGCATAGTTTTTGAAAAGTTTATATTGACGCACTACTCCCAGTGGAACATTTTGCCAAAGTCGCTCATGACCATAATACAATAAAAATTTAATCAGCGTGTCCCATATGGCAATATTTCCGGCTGTAGTAGTCTCATGCAATACAAACCATGATACAACCAAGGTATCCAAAGTGCCAACTATACGCCAGGTAATACCTTTTGTAATACTACGTGCGTGTGATTCTTTAGCTGGCATACATTTAGTATTATCCTAAAATACTTTTTAAATATTGACCATAACCACTTTTTGCTAAAAGATCTGCTTGTTCCAATAATTGATGTTGACTGATATAACCCATTCGATATGCCACTTCTTCTATGCAACCAATTTTTGTTCCTTGCCTTTTTTCAATCACTCGAACAAACTCACTGGCATCACTCAACGATTCAAATGTTCCTGTATCAAGCCAAGCTGTACTTCTGTCTAGAATGGAAACGTTTAGTTTCTCTCTTTTTAAATATTCCTTATTGACATCTGTAATTTCATATTCTCCTCTAGCCGATGGCTTTAGATTCTTAGCTATTTCTACTACCTGATTATCATAAAAATAAAGCCCCGGTACCGCATAATTTGAACTTGGGTTTTTGGGCTTTTCTTCTAATGAAACCGCTTTATTATTTTCATCGAATTCCACTACACCATAACGTTCGGGATCAGAAACTTGGTAAGCAAAAACGGTAGCGCCTTCTACATCATTCAATTTTTGCAGTTGTCTTCCTAATCCTACACCCCAAAAAATATTATCTCCTAGTACTAGAGCGACTTTATCATTACCAATAAATTTTTCACCAATTACAAATGCCTGGGCTAATCCATTAGGCACTTCTTGAACAGCATATTGAATAGAACAACCAATATCGCTACCATCAGAAAGCAAACGCTTAAACTGCGCATTATCCTCAGCCGTAGTTATAATTAGAATTTCACTTATCCCAGCCATCATTAATACAGAAAGCGGATAATATATCATGGGCTTATCATAAATAGGCATAAGCTGTTTTGATATGCCTTTCGTGATTGGATACAATCTTGTGCCTGAGCCTCCTGCTAAAATTATTCCTTTCATTTAATTATACATTTTAGTGTAATAGTTTGCGTAGTCGCCAGAAGTCACATTTTGTAGCCAATCTTTATTGGCTAAATACCAATCTATCGTTTGGGCCAAGCCTTCGTCAAAAGTTACAGAAGGAACCCAATCAAGTTCATTTTCAATTTTGCTGGCATCTATTGCATAGCGCAAATCATGTCCTGCTCTGTCTTTTACGAAGGTGATTAATTTTTGAGAAGTGCCTTTTTCCTTACCTAATTTTTCATCCATTTGATCACATAACAATCGAATTAAATCAATATTGGTCCATTCATTATGACCTCCAATATTATAGGTTTCACCGATTTTTCCGTTGTGTAAAATAGTGTCAATAGCAATAGCATGGTCTACGACAAAAAGCCAATCACGCACATTTTTGCCCTTGCCATAGATGGGCAATTCTTTTCCTTGTATTATATTGTTGATACAAAGCGGTATTAATTTTTCCGGAAAATGATTGGGACCATAATTATTAGAACAATTGCTAATGACTACGGGTAATTGATAGGTATGATAAAATGCTCGCACCAAATGGTCGCTACTCGCTTTACTGGCAGAGTACGGACTTCGTGGATCATAAGCAGTCTCTTCATGAAATAACCCAGTTTGCTCCAAGGAGCCATATACCTCATCAGTAGAAATATGATAAAACTTTTTTTCCGCTAAACTTTCTGACCAAGCTTCTTTTGCCACAAGTAATAAATTACCCGTACCGAGAACATTTGTTTCTACAAAAGCAAGTGGGTTTGTAATACTTCTGTCCACGTGGCTTTCTGCGGCCAAATGAATAACATGCGTTATTTTGTAATCAGCAAAAATGGATTGAACCAATTCTTTATCGCAAATATCGCCTTTGATGAAAGTATAGTTTGTTGCATCTTGAATATCCGTAAGATTCTCTAGGTTACCAGCATAGGTTAATTTATCCAGATTATAAATAGAATAATTTGGATATTGATTTACCAATCTTCGAACAACGTGCGAACCTATAAAGCCCGCTCCTCCTGTAATTAGAATATTCATTTAAGATTGCAATATATTAAAACAAAAATAAGCGAACTGTTATACACTTTGGCGATACCTCCCTATTTTTAAATATAAGAAGCATATTCAGTGAGAATTAAAAAATCCAGCCCAGCCCTACTATTTATTGGTCTCGCTATTCTATCCTTTTTACTGGCGGGAATAGCATTGGGTAATACTGCCTTGGATATTCATATGCATGATACTTATTTCGTTATAGCTCATTCGCATTTAATTTATTTAACGAGTTTCTACTTTGCATTTATTGGCTTGCTCTATTTCGCATTTCGTAATTGCTTACCATCAAAATGGTTCTATCGAATTCATTTTATCGGTACGGTAATTTGCTTCATTGTCATTCTATTACCCAAATTTAGTATATCAACTGGAGGGCAGGTTAGGCAGTACGTTGACTGCAGTGGATGGGAATCTATTGTACAATTTGCAGAACTGAATATACTCATTGCAAGTATAGTAATCCTATTTTTACTATTGCAGATAGGATTTGTATTTTACGTATTTATTGGCGCTGTAAAATGTCTTTCGAATAAGTAAAATAAGTAAAACTTTACTTCAGCTCTCCTTCTGCCCCCACTTTATCTCTTCGCCAGACTACTTCGTCGGCCAAATAATCTTTAAAAGTTTCACGTAAAATCCATTTGGTCCATCCTTCTTTTATTTTTAGTTCGGAAGATAAAGAAAAAACAAAATTCACTAATTCATGAGATAAATACGGCAATCGAACTTCCACTCCATGAGCCATAGAACTTCTATCCGCATAGCGTAATAAAGTTTGTAACTTACCCTTGAGCGCGTCGTATTTCAAATTTTCATCCAACGACTGAAACACATATTTTCTGCGAAAGCTATTACCATGCTGAGCCCGTTTTAATGTTTTGTCTAACGAATTAGCTTTAAACTGATCTAGCTTTTGTTTCCAAATTCGAATATCGCTGAGCTTCTCGCCAAACAGAATAGACAATAAATTTTGCCTGCGGAAAAATCGATAATCATTTATCAACCCTTTATTTGCCAACGTTTTGAACATTTTCATTTCATCTCGATACAAGATTCTATTTCGTTGCCTAAGTTCTTTTAGATAAACGAAGAAATAGGCATGGTAGCCCGCAAAAATTTCATCAGCACCCTGACCATCTAGCAACACCTTGATATTATTTTTTCGTGCTAATTCGTACACCTTATATAATATGTAAGGACTTTCGTCAACTACCGGTTCTTCTTGATGTTCCAAAAATTTTAATTTGTCTTGTTGAAACTCTTTTAAACTGGGCGTACAAGTAAAGGAAGATACGTTTAGTTTTTCTGCTGTTTTACCGATATAAAAGCTTTCATCCCGCACATAATCAGGAAAAATGGCACTGAATGTTTTGAGCACTTGGTCTCCACTATTTTCTTTTACTAAACTTGCTATGATCGAGCTATCTATTCCGCCACTCAAACTAGTACCTACGGTAACATCAGAGCGCAAGCGTTTAAGAACAGAAGTCTTGAGAATAGTTTGTAATTTTTCTTGCGCCTCTACAGTAGATAGCTCGCTACTTTCTTGTGCTATAGAAAAATACGATTTGATATCAAAGCTTGATGAGCGAATATCATATTCTAAATACTGACTATGCGGTAACTCATAAATATCCTGATAAAACGTCTCCGCTATATTTTCAGGGTTATTCATAAAACCATAGGCCAGATAATTATACTGCATGGTTTGGTTTTCCATTTTCGGAACACCACCTGCCCAAAGTGCTTTCATCTCGCTTCCGAAATAAAACACCCCCTCTTTATGATAATAATAAAACGGTTTTTCGCCGAATCGATCTCGAGCGCAGAATACCCTTTGTTTTTCCTCGTCATAAATTGCAAAAGCAAACATTCCATCCAACCTATGCAAACAATCTGAGCCAAACGCATCGTATAATGCTAACAAAACTTCAGTGTCCGTATTATTCTGAAATTGATAACCTTTTTTTTCTAAATCCTTCTTTAGCTCGATATAATTATATATCTCGCCGTTAAAACTTATAGAATATCGATTTTTGTAATGCATTGGTTGCGCCCCTCGCTGACCAATATCTAAAATAGCAAGCCTCCTATGGGCCAATCCCACTGTTTTTGGGCTGTTTGCCCATTGACCTTGTCCATCAGGACCACGATGAGCAATAGCATCACTCATTTTTTTGAGCGTAGATAACATTTTATCAAAAGGCTGATGTGATATGATTCCCGCGATTCCGCACATGAAATGCAAATGTCAAGGATTCAATTGACAATTGTCAAAAGTATCAGCAATTTAACCCATTTCCTTATTTGGAAATTCTTTGACATTTGACATTTGTTTTTTGAACTTTTAACCAAAGTGGTATTACCTTTGGCGCGAATTTGAAGACCATTTTTTGTGAAAAAACAAGTATTCATATACGCTCTAGCATTGATAGCCTTATTTGCTTTCCCATTAAAAGGAAATGCCCAGCACGATGCACATGGACCAGCAGCTGATCATTCACATGTTGAGCCAGGAAAACTCGATATCAAAGGTGAGATTTTTGGTCACATTCGTGATGCTCACGATTGGCATATCACATCTTTTAAAGGAAAGCATTTTACAATTCCATTACCAGTAGTTCTTTATAATAAAACGACAGGTAGTTTAAATATGTTTATGTCTTCTAAGTTTCACCACGGTGAGGCTGAGCATGCGGGCTATCGCTTAGATCATCATACGGGTAAAATAGAATCCACAGATGGTAGTGAATTTTTCGATATTTCTATTACAAAGAATGTAGTATCCATGATACTTTCAATTCTTTTAATGCTATTCATTTTTACTAGAATAGCTAAAAAATATAAAAGTGGCATAGGCCGTACTTCAGCACCTACTGGTTTACAGAATGGTGTAGAAGCGACTATTGGTTTTATTAAAGACTCAGTAGCCGTGCCTAATTTGGGTAAGGATAAGTATATGAAGTATATGCCTTTCTTATTAACGCTCTTTTTCTTTATTTGGGTAAACAATATGTTTGGTATGATTCCTTTCCCTCCAGGGTCTGTGAATTTGACAGGTAATATTGCTGTTGCTCTTGTATTAGCGCTCATCTTCTTTGTGATTATGCTCGCTAATTCTAATAAACACTTTTGGGGCCATATGTTTAACCCACCCGGTGTTCCATTTGCAATTAAAATTATTTTAGTTCCTATTGAAATTGCTTCAAACTTAATTATTAAGCCCGCAGCATTAGCCATACGTTTATTCGCTAATATTTTTGCAGGTCATACTATTATTCTATGTGTAATTTTTCTGATATTCATCTTTTCAAAAATGAGTACAGGAGCCGGTATTGCTTTCTTACCCGTGTCCATAGGATTTACGGTATTTATGTTTTTCTTGGAATTGTTGGTAGCAGCAATACAAGCATTTATTTTCACTAACCTTGCGGCCGTGTTTATTGGTCAAGCTATAGAAGAGCCGCATCATTAATTTGTTCACTTTTTAAATTCAATATATATTATGTCAGTATTAACAGTGTTATTAGACGGAACAGCAGCAGCTGGTGGAGCTATTGGTGCAGGAATTGCAGCTTTAGGAGCCGGTGTAGGTGTAGGTCAAATTGGTAAAGGTGCGTTGGAAGCTATGGCTCGCCAACCCGAAGTATCAGGAGACTTACGTTCTAACATGATTCTTGCGGCTGCATTAGTTGAGGGTGTTGCCCTTTTCGGTGTAATTGCGGGTATCTTAGCTATCTTTTCATAGTCTAGAGAGTACTTACTTACTGCGCTCAACGCAAAGGGCCACGAGCGCAGTAATTTTTAAACTTGAATTAAAAAATTAAATAAAAAAGTAATGGAATTATTATTACCAGAATTTGGATTGTTTTTTTGGACGCTTATCTCCTTCCTTTTATTCTTTTTCCTGTTGAAAAAGTTTGCTTGGAAGCCAATTTTAGGAGCGCTTAATGAAAGAGAAAGCAATATTGCCGAAAGTATTGCAACCGCCGAGCGCGTGAAAAAAGAAATGGCAGAAATGAGCGCCGAGAATGAAAAAGTATTGAATGAAGCTCGTGCCGAACGCTCTCAAATTCTTCGCGAAGCCAAAGAAGCGAAAGATAAAATTGTATCAGAGGCAGAAGGTGAAGCCAAAGACAAAGCAAACAAAATTATTTCTGATGCACGCCAGCAAATTCAAAATGAAAAAATGGCTGCGCTCACTGATGTAAAAAATCAAGTAGGAAACTTGGTAATCGAAGTAAGTGAAAAAGTACTTAGAAGTGAATTAAAGGATAAAGAAGCACAAGAAGGCTATATCAGCAAATTGGCTTCTGAAATTCAGATGAACTAAATAATAGAATCATGAAAAATCCTTTATTAGCATCACGATACGCCAAAGCACTTTTAGGACTTGCTTTAGAGCAAGATAAATTAGAAGAAGTTAACAACAGCATGACTGCTTTTGGATCAATGACTGCTGGAAGTAAAGAATTGACAAACTTCTTTAAAAGCCCAGTGATTAAAGCAGATAAAAAAGCTAATGTGGTAAATGCGCTGGCCTCAAAAGCTGGAACTGATGAAATGACAAAAGGTTTTATCAATCTAATCATCAATAAAAAACGTGATGTTTTTCTTCCTGAAATTTTTACTGCGTTTCAAGAGCAATACAAAGCGCACAAAAATATTGGCAGTGTACAACTAACGGTTGCCCATGAATTAAGCGATGAAATGCGAGCAAAAATTACGGATAGTATTAAAGCTCAATTGAGTGGTCAAGAAATTGATTTAACCATTAATGTTGATGAAAAACTAATCGGAGGTTTTGTGCTAGAAGCGAATAATAATTTATTTGACGGCAGTATCGCTCGTGACTTAAAAGATATTAAAGATCAATTCATGAAAAATATTTATGTGCCTACTTTCTCAACCGGGCAATGAACGGATGCTTAATTAAATATTGAAAAATTATTTTAAAGCCTTCTCTAACGAGAAGGCTTTTTCATTTAATCTTTCGTAAAATCAATCGGCAAGGTATAAAATGAACGAACCGGCTTACCGTCTTGAATAGCGGGTTTCCAATTAGGCATTTCAGCAAAGTCAACCACCTCTTAGAACATTGATGGCAGTAATTTCCTTTTTTCGTATCATGCGTACAGTTTATAATCCCTTACAGGAAAAAGAAAAACCTAGTTTCATAATAGCTTAACGAAATGTGTCATCAGATTATTGTTCAAAAAATACGTAAAAAGGCGTATTGTACATGATTCATAAAATAATGTACTTTGTTCTCACAAAAAAAGAAAGAGAATATGTGTAAGGTAAAATAGTTTATACGCTGCGGATTACAACCGTTGACTCATTATAACTAGTTAAATAATAGATACACTATACTGAATACTAAATAACCGATAAAGAACGAACTCACTTTTATACATTGTAACCTAATTAAATAATCAAATCTTTAACTTTTAAAACCAAAATTTATGAAACAAATCCAATTTTTTTTAATCGCATTTCTTTTGAGCACTTGCGGAGCATTCGCCCAAAGCACAAGCAACGTTACGGGCGGCAATGCTAAAATTAATAACTCTACCTACTCATACTCAGTTGGTGAGATGACCATGGTCTCGACCTTAAGTTCCAGCAACTTAATTGTTACTCAGGGACTTTTACAGCCCTTTCAAAATGCACCAACGAGTACAGATGATTTAATTATTTCAAAGGATCAATTAAATGTATATCCAAATCCTACAAAAGGAATCGTAAATATTGCACCGAAGTTTACCACTGGTGGAACATTGCAACTGGATCTCTTGGACATGTCAGGAAAACGTATTCAGCGAAAACAAATAAAATTAATGAACGGTACAGAAAAACAAGAAATTGACATGAGTAGTTTCTCTAATGGTAATTATATGCTCAACGTAAATTTCGATGGAGAAAAAGGCCTTCAAAAAAATAACTATAAAATTCAAAAACTAAAACAATAAATCAAAAAACAAACAATTATGAAAAAACTAAAATTAACATGTATGCTAATGGTCCTAGGGATAGGAACGATGTTTGCACAAGCGCCTAACTTATTTAATTATCAGGGAGTAGCTAGAGATGCAAAAGGAGCACCCATAGCAAATCAAACACTTGGATTAAAACTAAGTGTGACCTCAGCCGAAGATGCAACAGTTGCTGATTATGAAGAAACGCAAACAGCCACCACCAATGAATTTGGACTATACACTTTAAAAGTGGGTGATGGAATTCCGCTTAATGGAACTATGGAAAAAATAAACTGGGAGAGCGGGAATAAATATCTGAAAGTTTCAATTGACCCTAAGGGAGGGAGTAACTACTCTGTAGTAGGCAATGCACAACTTTTAAGTGTTCCTTATGCCTTATTTGCTAATAAAGCGAAAGTTGCTGGCAGTGGAAGTTCTCGCAGCGGTGGTGTTGTTACAGCGCCAGGTACAACGGGAAGCAATAATAGAATTCCTAAATTTAACGGTACACCTAACACATTAACAAATTCTAGAATTTTGGATAATGGTTCTAGAATAGGATTTGGAACAACCTCGCCTGTGCATGACTATAGTTTCTATCGTCCAACTACT
The DNA here is from genome assembly GCA_964389575.1 of uncultured Chitinophagaceae bacterium. Lineage (GTDB taxonomy): Bacteria > Bacteroidota > Bacteroidia > Chitinophagales > Chitinophagaceae > JAGNRR01. The sequence goes on along the minus strand of CAYMFF010000045.1, from coordinate 9,488 downwards.
GGTAATACTGTTCAGATTAAGTCTGGAGCGTCGAACCAATTTTCGCGCCTACGATTTCAGGCAGATGGAACTGGTAGTGCTCAATCAGAATTAGTATTTACAAAACTTGGCAGAACGCAAACAGGCACTTATATGGGACTGCCTAGAGCAAATCTTGCTGCTGTAAATAACAATGGACTCCCTGGCGACTATGTAATTGTAGGTACAAGAAACTTTGTTATGGGTACTTTAGTTAGTGGAACGCCAACTGAACGCTGGCGTATGACACCTGATGGTAAAATCGGTGTTGGTCTTACCGCTCCAACCGCTGGATTACACAGTACTAGAGCGAATGCTTCTGGTTTCAATTATGGATTTACTACTTATCCGGCAATAATGGGTCAAAATAATTCAACAGGCTCTAGTAGTCGAGCAGGTGTATATGGTTCAGCCTCTGGAGCAGGTGGCAATTACGGTGTTTTTGGTAATGGGGTGGACGCAAGTAACACTAGCTTTGGAGTTTTTGCTCGTCTTACCGCAGCTCCTGCTACAGGAATATCTGCTGGTATTCTAGCTTATGATGCAGTAAACAATTCAAATACAAGATCATTAATTACTCGTGGTGGTTTAGCTGAATTTGAAAGCCAAACTGAGTTTAATAGTAACGCAACCTTCAATAGTCCAATCCAATATACAAGTGGCGCACCGGGCTTAGGTAAAGTATTAACCTCGGATGCAAGTGGTAATGCAACATGGCAAACTCCATCTGGAGGAATTGGAGGAACAGGAATTACAAATAGGTTAACCAAATGGATTAATAGCACTACCGTAGGAGCTGCGGGTGTAACAGAAACAGCTGCTGGATCTGTAGGTATTGGAACTGTAACACCTAATTCTCAGTTAAGCGTTAGAAAAGCCATCACCGTTGGTGGGACCGCAATTAACGATATTGAATCTGGTAGATTAAATTTTAATGAGAATATTAATTCTTATACCGACACAACGTATTGCGGTGTAGGTTTCCATTACAATGGTGCAACAAATGTTTTAAAACTTGAAGGAGGATGTAGCTCTAAAAGCGACATAATGAGTTGGGCGCGTTCTGGCGGTAAGGTTACTATCGGTACAGTTGCTTCTACACCAGGTTCCTATAGACTATATGTACAGGACGGTATCCTTACTGAGCGTGTAAAAGTTGCGGTTGAAGGTTCTGGAAACTGGGCTGATTATGTATTTGCTCCTGACTATAATTTAATGCCTTTGGAAGAAGTAGATCAGTTCATCCAAAAGAATAAGCACCTTCCTAATGTACCATCTGCCGAAAAAATGGCTGAGACAGGGATTGATGTAGCAACTATGGATGCCAAACTCATGGAAAAAATTGAGGAACTTACGCTTTATATGATTGACATGAAAAAAGAAATCAAAAACCTCAAAGCGCAAAACGAAACCTTAAAGGCCAACCTTAAAAAATAAGAACCATGAAAAAAATAATAGTAATTATATTCTTATTTATTTCATACGGTGTGGTTGCACAAGATTTTTATTATTATAAAGATCAAAAAATTCAATTGAACTATAATAATCAGGCGATGTATATTGTCACGGACTTAAATACACCGGAAGCACTAGGTAAAGTGCTTGGCCCTGATGTTACCATTAAAAAGTTTTTAATTGAAAATGGTGCAGTTAGTTTAAAGAGAAATGAAAATGTTGAAGCTCGATATCATTATCAAGCCGAAGTACATTTTAATAACTCATTGAGCTTAGCACAGTATGAAAAGAAAATGGCGGATTATAAAAAGAGCGCCAATATTCTTCACGTTTCCCGATTTTATAAAAACAAAAATTCAGATAAAATTGGACTATCCAATTATCTGATGGTTCGTTTAAAAAAATTGGATGACTATTCCATTTTGGAACAACAGGCTAATAATTTAGGATTGATCATAGAAGGTCAAAATAAATTTCTTAAGCTTTGGTATACACTATCCTGTAATAAAAACTCAACGTATGATGCACTGAAATCAGCCAATCATTTATATGAGACTGGTCTTTTCGGGGTTGTTGAACCTGATTTAATGACAGATGATGCAGGAGAATGTGTAAACGATGCATTATTCACTACTCAATGGGGACATAACAACACGGGCCAAAACAGTGGCACATCTGGCATTGATATAAATGCATGTAATGCGTGGAATACAACAAAGGGGTCCAATACAATTGTCATTGCTGTTTTAGATGATGGTTTTGAACGAAACCACCCGGACCTAGCAGCGAATAACTTTACGACAGGATTTGATTCTGAATCTGGCACTACGCCAAGTCAAGTGTTAGGAAGTCATGGTACCGCTTGTGCAGGGATTGTAGCTGCAGTTGATGATAATAATATTGGAGTTGCAGGTGTTGCTCCTAATTGTAGAATAATGTCTGTGAGCAACTCACTTTCCGGCAGCGCTAATTCAAGACAAAAACGAGCCGACGGAATAATGTGGGCTTATCAAAATGGAGCTGATGTAATCAGTAACTCTTGGAGTTCCGGAGTTCAGTACACCGTAATTGATGATGCTATAGACAGTGCATTTACGTATGGAAGAGGAGGTCAAGGGATGGTTGTTGCATTCTCTGCTGGGAATGGAAACGGTGCCGTTAGTTATCCTGCAAATTCTGATCCGCGTATTTTGTGCGTTGGAGCTATGAGCATGTGTGGTGAGCGTAAAAACCCTTCTTCTTGCGATGGCGAAAATTGGGGTAGCGATTTTGGGTCACAACTCGATATTATGGCACCTGGTGTAATTATTCAAACTACGGACAGACAAGGTAGTGCAGGTTATAATTCAGGCAATTATGCTCCTACTTTTAACGGGACTTCGGCGGCTTGCCCTCATGTGGCAGGTGTAGCTGGGCTTATACTTTCTGTTAACCCTTGTCTAAGTCATGCAGAGGTTACAAGAATAATAGAGCAATCAGCTCAAAAAGTTGGAGGTTACACTTATACGACAACATCAGGTCGGCCAAACGGTACTTGGGATAATGAAATGGGTTATGGATTGTTGGATGCAGAACGAGCAGTACAAATAGCACAAACTAAATACTATCAAAATGCTTCTGTTACACAGATATTCTTCCCATCCACTATTAACTATCCTAGGGTGGAATTTGGCTTTGATGTAATTCCATATTCACCTTCCCCTAATGGAAACTATACCGTAAACCCTTCCAATCTTTTAAGAACGGTTAAGGCGGGTGTAATTATATTAGAACCTGGTACGGACATAAATGGAAGTATGGATTTAGACGCACAAACAGGTAATTGTGATACTTGGTAAAAAATAAATTAATTAAAAACAAAAAATAATAACATGAAAAAAATAATCATAATAGCAATTTTAATCATTGCACAAAATCAATTAATGGCACAGGCAAAAAAAGAAATAGCTGACGATCAGAACGCAGCTGTTGTAGCCAAATTCGAAAAAGAGAATAAAGCCATTCTAGAAAAAGTAAAAAAGGAGGAAGCTGACTATCAAATTCGAATGAAAGCGATTGAAAACAAATCGTATATTGTTCCAGTTCCTGAAAACTTAAAACATAAAAATAAAAAGCCGTTGGACAAATCTTCTGCAACTGGTGCTCCAGCTTCTTCTGCAACAAGATCAACTAGTTTGAAGAAATAAAAATTCCATAACCTACAACCAATCAATAGCCCTTCTTCATTTTTGAAGAAGGGCTATTTTTATTATGGCTTATGAATATCATGTAAACGTTTCATGTTTTGCGCCTTGGCAATCATGCTGCCAGCATTATATTTTCTGAAACTATTATTTCTAATTTTTTGAGCATAAAACATAGATTTTTGTGGCATCTCCAGCATGGTATAAATCGCACTTAAATTATTGTATGCCATGTAACGCATTTTTCTTTCTGACTTTTTATTCCCTCTATATTTATTCTCAATATTCTTAAGATAAGTTATTTCATTAAATAACATTTCTTCGATTTCATTTAAGTTACTGTTCGCGTTTACCTGATCAGCTACTTTTACAAAACGACTCCAAAAATTATTCATGAGTCTAAACTCTTTATGTTTCTTGTTACGAACAATCATTAAGGAAGACCTTTTGTGTACATTATAAATACCTAATAATGCATCTAATCTTCTATTTGCTTGCGCACTGAGTTGTTGTGCGAAGTTTTCTGCCATTTCTTGTTGCAAACGAGAAGCTTCTCTCATGCGATGTTTTCTTGCAGCTCTTTTTGATCTAAACTCTCTACCAGTCGTATTCAAACGAACTTCTCTTAAATTATTGCTGTAAATACTTTGGTCTAGATGGTTCATTATTTGCAAGCTTCCAAATCCTCGTGCTTTATACACATTTCTAAAGAAACGAAGCGTATCAACAATTACACCCGCAGTATCTCTTATAAATTTTCTGCGCTCGATAATAAAAGGACGTTGATAATCTACTGGAAATAGTTTTACATCTACAGCGTATTCTCCGTTAGCGGTTTTGCTCCATCCAGGAATTTGTAATACATTTTGAAAACGCAATGCAAGATTACCATAGTCTGCGGCAGTTTCTAAATACAAACTGTACGTTCTATTTACTGGCAAAGCCATCTCGGGCAATTTAATAGTTTGATATGTAAAGCTCTTATTTTTTACACGTGGCGTGCGGGCTTCTAATTTAAAAGTAATAAGTGCTAGAACGGCGAGGAGTAGAATTTTCAATTTCATAATTTTCAGTTTTTTTTCCTGCCTTCTAAATGACAGGATGGTTAAGTAATCATATTCATTATGTTTCTTTGACTAAGTAATGGCATTAAAAGTTAATAGCTTGGGGTAAAGAGAATGTTATTGAAATCAATTTCTAATAATCTTCACTATCTCTGAATAATTATCCCAAGGTATAAAATGTGTTCCTCTTTCAATCGTATGTAGTTGAAGTTGTGAAGAGTCAATTCGGTTCACAAGAAAGTCAACATTAGGTTGATAAGGAACCATGTTATCATCAGTGCCGTAAATGCCAATAATGGGCGTTTTGACTTTTTCTAAACCAATCAAGTATTTTTTAGACTTTAAATCATCTTTTAGCCATAGCAGTTCTTCCACTCCCGGTTCGAATGAACCCGGAACCATCCACTTTAGAAACGATTTACTAAATAAATTGAGTTGCCACTCCTCTTTCTCGGCTGCAGGATTTACACTACCAGCCATAATAATACAGTTGTCATACAGCGAATCGGCATCAATGCAAAGTTGTAATACTAATGGTCCGCCATAGCTATGACCAATTAGAACTACTTTTCGATTCGATAGTTTCTTTGAGACAAAAGCATTTATTATTTCTGACTGCTCAAAAAGATTTTTTGCCTGACCGTAATCACTTTTCCCAAAACCAGGTCGATCTATACTTATCAATTCATAATCTTTATGCCAAGTGCTATCAATTAAATAATCCCAAGCATTTACCCAACTTCCGGGTGAGCCATGAATAAAAAGCAGGACAGGTTTTGTGGAGTCTCCAATACGAGCATAATGCAGATTATTGTTTCCAGCTTTAAAATCATGAAAAGAAATAGATAAACCCTTTTCATTGAAAGCATGAATTGCACCTTCATCAGATTCTTTCATCGTAAATAAGTATGGATTTATTATCGCCCATACAATTAATAGTAGGCATAATACAAGTCCTATTTTTTTTGAGCGTTTCAATTATTCGTAGTAGTTAAAATAGTAATGACCACTTGACGAAATTAGGTTCAACTAAGCATTTCCCAACTAAAAATACAATAAAACTCCCAACGGATTTATAACTAAAACTGGAGTGGAAAATTAAAATATGCACCCCCCCCCAATGAGTGTTACTCATAAAACTTCTTTGCAAAATATAACGTCAATGAAGAACTCACTTGATAAATTCCTTGAAGTAAATTCAATTAACAAGATTAAAAATGGCGTTGACAATGGAATGATACTAAATTAAATAATGATTATTTTATTGAAACGTAGACGAGAATAGCTGACTTATTCTATCTGTTTGAGAGATTTTAATGTGTAATCGCCTTCTATTTCCATTACAAAAACTTCATTTGTCTTTATATTCTTAAATCCGATTATAACTTTATTTACTCCTTTCATAGTTCCTTGCTCAACATCTTTTGGAATGTTATTTCCATTAAATATTTCTTTGTCCTGCTTATGAACGTAAATTTTTCTTTCGGAAATTGTAGGAAGTCCAGCGAAATTTGTAGCAGTACTGTCCAGACCAGTTGCCATTACTACGGTGTCTAACGCATAAAAGTTAATCCCAGGATCATAGTTATTAATCCCTAAACGCTTTGCTAAATTAAAATACACTGTATCTCTAAATAAAGAATCTATTTGTACCTCTCCAAAAATCTCTACCTCAGGATTAATAATATCAATCCATAATTTTTTTCGCCTGCTGGTAAACCTAGTTGTCCCAGTCGCAGTAAAAGTCAAATCTGTAATAATACCATAAAGGCTAATGTCTTTAGTCTGTTTACTAGGATGGACTCCTGACATTGCGGGCAAATAAACAGGCAAGTTATTTTGAATACTTTCCATAACAACCTTTTCTTTAGTGCAAGCTGAAGCCAAAACAAGAATGATAAGAGTAATGATAACATTTCGCATTTCGCTTTTGAAGATAGACTAAAAACATAATAATTTTGTAATAAGAGTGTAAAAAGCTAAACGATTATTCTTTTCTTTAGGAATCAGTCATCCTTGCATAAAATAATTAGAATTAGATGGTTACACGATTCGTTACAAAACAGTCAGCGATTGCAAAGTATATTTTCAATGAATTTCAATCATAAAATATTCCCCAGTGCTCAATTTTTAAATACAATAAATACCACATCGACTCCTTTCATGGCACCGCGCTCCAAATCTGTAGGTGTGTTGTTTCCAGCTTTAAAATCATGAAAAGAAATAGATAAACCCTTTTCATTGAAAGCATGAATTGCACCTTCATCAGATTCTTTCATCGTAAATAAGTATGGATTTACAACAGCCCATATTATTAATACAATACAAAGAACTATTCCTATTTTTTTGATATGTTTCAAGAAAAGTATTTCAATCCTTTAAAGTTATAAAAGGAGCATATGAAATGCTCCTATTTCTTTAGAAATATATTCATAGAATATGAAAAGTATAATTATAAACGCCTTGTTTACTTATTGCACTAGTAAGACTTTATATTAAATCAGCTAGTAAAAAAACAAAGTCTATCAAAAAAACCTAGACATCAAAATGCGATAGTACCTTAGGTTTTAAATTAAACTTATGCAAGAGATTAGCTTCCCTGTCAATTTTGAATTTAATATTTCTTCAATGGCCAATGATTTTACCGCCACGGATGCCAATGGCACTAAAATCGCTTATGTAAGGCAGAAAATGTTTAAGTTCAAAGAAGACATTGAAGTTTTTAATGATGAATCTAAAACAAAAGTAAATTACAGAATAAAGGCAGATAAGTGGTTAGATTTTTCTGCAGCCTATGCTTTTTATGATGAACATAATCAAGAACTCGGAAAAATAGTACGTAAAGGATGGAGAAGCATTTGGAAAGCTACCTATGAAATAATAGACCAAAATCAACAACACCAATACAATATTAATGAAGAACGTGCTTGGGTAAAAGTCTGGGATTCGCTTTTAGGCGAAGTACCCATTCTCGGTATGTTCACTGGTTATTTCTTTAACCCTTCCTATATTCTTACCAATGTTGATGGTGCAGAAATCGTTCGTCTTAAAAAGAAACCTTCTTTCTTTGGTAAAGACTTTGAAGTAAGCCTAATTGGAGAAATAGATGCTGACGATGATGATAGAATCATTTTAGGTTTAATGATGATGATATTATTAGAACGAAGAAGAGGATAATTACTTTTCTATAAAAGATGTAAAGATTCTAAAGTATACGCTCCTTCTATTTCCAGAATGAAAACTTCGTTCGACTTAGTATTCTTAAAGGCTATAAAAACTTCACTTAATCTTTTCATGGCACCGCGCTCCAAATCTGTAGGCGTATTGTTTTCTGCGAACTGCTCTTTTGTTCGAGCAGCAAGAGAGACTCTGGACATAGCAGGTAAATAAACCGGTAATTCATTTTTTATTAAGCTAGAAGTAGAATCATCTTGGTCCTCAATATTAGGACTATTTGCAACTACTTTGTCTTTAGAACAAGACCCTGCCAAGACCAACAAGCCAGTAAAAAACACAAAATTCTTTATCACAACAAAGTTACTATTTCGACATTGTCTCATTATTGTCAAATAAAAAACCGTCCCCAACTATGTTGGGGACGGCTCATAAAATATTATTTATAAATCTTAGCTAGCGTATTGTTTCACCAAGTTAGCGGCTAATGTTTTTAGCTCACCAATACCATCTTCAGGTAATTTACCTTTTTTAAATTCGGCTAAAACGTGTGGTAATTTATTTTCCATTTCTAATAAGAACTGGTCTTCAAATTCCTTCATTTTATTTACGGGTACAGAACGTACTAGGTTATTTGTCCCTAAGTATATAATCGCAACTTGTTTCTCAACCGAGAATGGTTGGAATTGTCCTTGCTTCAAAATTTCCACATTACGAGCTCCTTTGTCTAATACAGACTTCGTTGCTTCATCCAGGTCACCACCAAATTTAGAGAAAGCCTCCATCTCACGATAAAGTGCTTGGTCTAGTTTTAATGTACCAGCTACTTTCTTCATTGCTTTAATCTGAGCCGAACCTCCCACACGCGATACCGAGATACCTACGTTAATTGCTGGACGCACACCTGAGTTAAATAAATTCGTTTCTAAGAAAATCTGACCATCCGTAATCGAAATTACGTTTGTTGGAATATATGCTGATACGTCACCTGCTTGTGTTTCAATAATTGGAAGGGCTGTTAATGAACCTCCCCCTTTTACTTTATCTTTTAAGCTATCCGGTAAATCATTCATTTGAGATGCAATCTCATCCTTAGAAATAACTTTTGCAGCACGCTCCAATAAACGAGAGTGCAAGTAGAATACATCTCCAGGATATGCCTCACGACCCGGAGGACGACGAAGTAAAAGCGATACCTCACGGTATGCTACTGCTTGCTTAGACAAATCATCAAATACGATAAGTGCTGGACGACCGGTATCACGGAAGTACTCACCAATAGCAGTACCCGCAAATGGCGCGTAGAACTGTAATGGAGCTGGATCAGCTGCAGAAGCCGCTACGATAGTCGTATAAGGCATGGCACCGTTCTCTTCCAATGTTTTCATTACTTGTGCTATAGTAGAAGCTTTCTGACCTACTGCAACATATATACAATATACAGGCTCACCTGCATCGTAAAATTCTTTTTGATTAATAATCGTATCTATACAAATGGCAGATTTACCTGTTTGACGATCTCCAATTACCAACTCACGTTGTCCACGTCCGATAGGAATCATGGCATCAACTGCTTTCAAACCAGTTTGAAGCG
>CAYMFF010000044.1:0-22873 GCA_964389575.1 uncultured Chitinophagaceae bacterium | reverse complement strand
TAGAGGAAATTGCAAAAGTATATGAACTTGTAATTGAAGCTGGAGTACATAGAGCAACTTCTATTAAAGTAGCGGAAGCTGCTAAAATTGTAGAAAACTCTCAAAGAGATTTGAATATTTCTTTAATGAATGAGCTAAGTATCATTTTTAAAGAAATGGATATTAATACATACGATGTAATTGAAGCAGCGGGTACAAAATGGAATTTCTTGAAATTCTATCCTGGATTGGTTGGTGGTCATTGCATAGGTGTTGATCCATATTACTTAACATATAAAGCTGAGCAATTAGGCGTAAAGTCTAAAGTAATTTTATCAGGTAGAATTATTAATGATGAAATGCCTGCCTATGTTGCAAAAAAAGTAACGCAAGAAATTATTAAAACAGGTGTTCCAATAGCTAAAGCAAGAGTCCTTGTAATGGGAACTACATTTAAAGAAAATGTAGCTGACATCCGTAATTCAAAAGTTGTTGAGCTTATTAAAGAACTTGAAGGCTATAGTTTACACCTTGATATTGTTGATCCTTACGCCGTTCCTGAGGAGATGGAAGAAGAATATGGTATAAAGTTAAATGAAGAGATTGGAGATAACTATAACTTTATCATAGTAGCAGTTGGGCACAAACAATATAGAGATCACACAGAAGATTTTTATCAAAATCGCTTGACAGACAAAGGAGTTCTTTTCGACGTTAAAGGACTTTATCGCGGAGAAATGAAGGATATTAATTACTGGAGTCTCTAGTATTTAGATTCGAATTTTGCCTAGGCATTCAGTAGCTTTGACCTAAGTTTTGAGAAACGCTTTTACAATTGATTTTGAAGATTGGTACCAAGGTATAACGATACCTATAGATCAATGGAGCAACTATGAAAAGCGTATTCATGTCGGGCATGAAAAGCTTTTAAAGCTGTTACAAAAAAACAATACAAAAGCAACTTATTTTCTGCTCGGTAAGGTAATAGAAGAACATCCTAATATTATCAAAGAAATTATTGATGAAGGACATGAAATAGGATGTCATACCTATCAACACAAAGAATTGTATAAGCTGACGCCAGAAAATTTCAAAGAGGAGATTATCAAATGTCAGCAAATACTAAAAGATAATTACGGAATTGAATATAAGGGATTTAGAGCTCCCTACTTTTCGTTGGATGAACGCAGTTGGTGGGCGTTGGATATTTTAAAAGAAACAGGGTTTGAATATGATTCAAGTATCTACCCAGGTGATAATAAGCGAACTGGCATTAAAGGTTTCAGAAAAGACATTCATATTTTAGAAAATGGTTTGCCAGAAGTCCCTTTAAGTAATTTTAAACTTTTGAAATTTGATGTCGGATTAGGCGGTGCCTATTTCAGAATTTTGCCTTATTTATATTTCAAACAAAAATTCAAAGCGGCTACTAAAAAAGCACCTGTTATTTTTTATATCCACCCTTGGGAGCTTGACCCAGACCACCCTTTTTTACCCGAACTCTCTAAACGAATTCGCTACCCGCATTACTTTAATCTTAAACGTACCGAATCTAAGATTGACAGATTGCTCCAACAGTTTGAGTTCGCCCCATTAAGTGAAATTATTCAAGAAACGAAACTAGCATGACCGAATTACAATTTTCTAGATTGGGGCCCGAAGATATTGATGAATTATATCTAGCGATTCGTGAGATCATGGAAGAAAATGAAACTCATAATGTAGATACTTATGATAAAAATTCATGGAAATGGCAGTACCAAGACTTGCCAGGAAAAACTTCATATGTTTATGTAGGAAAAAATATTGAAGGTAAAATATTAGCATATTATCATGTCCCTGTTTACGCTGGAAACGCTGAGGGAAAGGAAGAACGTTATGCTATGATACAAGATGTGGCGGTAAGCCAAACATTGCGAGGTCAAGGTGTTTTTAAAAGATTGGCCATTTATGCCAACGAAGATTTAGACGCTGAGGGTATCCCCATAGTATATACTTTTCCTAACCACAAAAGTATTCACACGTTCAAAAAATATAATGACTTTACATTTTTAGGTACATTGCCATCCTATCTTATGCCATTGGATAATCGTATGTTGATAGGTTCTAAAATTAGTTTTTGGGGTATTCATAAAGTGCTGGGCGCTCCTTTCAATTTTTTATTTAAACTATTATATCCTGCAACTAGTTCTAAGGGAAGCGTTGAAGTTGGTCAAGAACTCACCTCGGAAATAACGACCATTTACTCTGAATTTGGATCCAATTATAATTTAAGGATTCATAGAAATAAAGAATACATTACTTGGCGCTATAGGGATAAACCAAAACAGCAAACTTTTATTCTTAATTTCAGAAATGAACAGAATGTACTTACAGCATCTATAATCTTAAAGGAAGATCTAATTATGGGTATTCCTACTTTGTTGCTTATGGATTTCGCTCATATTGACCAAGGACAAAAAGATTTAGTCAGGCTATTGAAACAAGTTCGATTAAAACAAGAAAGTTTCTTTGGCAAAAAATTTGGCCTGCTGTTTTTAACTAGTTTCAGTAGAATGAATAACTATTGGAGGAAAGCGGGTTCATTTAAATTACCAGAAAAAATTGTTCCCAGACCATTAAATTTATTATCACGAAGTCATTCGGGAATTCCAATAGACAAAAAAGAAGACTGGCTGATTACCCTTTCGGATTGGGACGTTCTTTAGAGCAAAGACTTTATTGTTTTATCCAATCCATCTTCCAAAGAATAAGGAGCGGTGAAGTTCGTTTCTTCTTGAATGCGTTTGTTAGAAAATTGCGTAGTAGAACAGAATTTCTTAATTCGCACCGAACTAATTTGTTGTTCTTTGCCTGTAATTTTAGCTAAAACATCAAAGGCAATTCCTGCCAAATAGCCAACCGGATAGGGTATTGAAAAACTATCTAACGGACGCTCACATGAATTTGAAATTGTAGTGATCAACTCCTTCGTGCTTAAATCAGGCTTGTCTACATAATTGAACAAGTGGTAGCCTTTGTAATTATTATCCATTAGATATTTAAAAAAAGCCGCAATGTTCTCTACGTAAGACATTGATTTTTTATTCTTTCCATTACCCACCATCTTAAAGTTTCCTTTAAGAATTTGCTGCAGTAGATTATATACATTGCCACGATTTTCCACTCCAAATACAACGGTCGGCCTTACAATTACTAGATTTCTATTTTCAGGATCTTCATTAAACCATGCACGCAACAGGTCTTCCGTTTGATATTTACTTTTTCCATAATCGTTGAATGGATCTACTGGGTGTGACTCATCTGGATTTTCTTTGTTTAAGCCATAAACTGCCACCGTGCTTGTGAAAAATATTGTCTGAATATTTTTTTTACGCATGACGTTTAAAACGTTCTTGGCTCCTTCCACATTGACATCGTAGTACAACGAAGTTGGTGAAACATTATCTTTATGCTCGGCTGCCAATAAGATCACAGCATCTGTTTCATCCAACGTTTCTTCCAGTTTGTCGATATCTCGCACATCGCAGATAGCGGTGTCCATGATATTAGATTTGTTTTTATCAATATTTTTTATCTGATAATCAGTGCCAATGGTATTGATTAATACTGATCCTATAAATCCAGATCCTCCGATAATAGTAATGTCCTTCAAGGGTAAGTTTTGCCCAAAGGTATTGACTTTATATAATTTGATTTAAAAAACTAAGGATTATTCTTGCTATGTAATTCTAGATACAATTCTTCTATGTTTTTAACCAAATTGGCCACACTGAATCTATCGATAACGGAATCCGCATTTTCAATTGCATTTTTGGTATATATCCCTAATCGACTCATCATTTCTAATGCATTGGATACCATTTCTTCTGAATTTCCAGATTCAGAAAGTAATGTACTACTTGGTGTGGTTACATCTTGAATACCGCCTACATTAGTTGAGATAATTGGTTTACCAGCAGCTTGAGCCTCAAGCAGCGTAACAGGCGTCCCTTCATTATTAGAAGTTAGCGCTACGATATCAGAGTTATGTAGAATTCCATTTATATTTTTCTGAGCTCCAGTAAAAAGTAAATCACAATTATCTTCTTCTTTGGTACTAACTATTAAATCACTTTCTTTGGAATAAGCAATAAGCTCGTCTGTTAATTCACCTTCGCCAACAATAACTCCGCAGATAGTTGAATTACATTGACTTTTGAGTTCCTTGATAACATCAATAAAAAGTTTGTGATTCTTAATGGCCGTAAGTCTCCCAATAATGGTAATATATATGATATCGCTTTTACTTTTAAAAGGAACATCCTCTTCATTCTTAGCCTTAAACTTATCTAGCTGAAGACCTAATGGTACTACAAACGTTTTATCTGCTTTGCTTATCTTGAATTTTTCTACCAGCTCTTTTCGTTGCAATTCACTTATGGATACGATAGCCGAACTTTTATTAGCCAAAAAACGTTCAATACCAATAAAAATTTTTGTAATGAAAGGACTAAAATATCCTTGAAAAGCGTTCCCGTGAAACGTATGTATAATTGTCTTAACCCCACAACTTAATGCAGCTAATCTTCCCAGGGTTCCGGGTTTAGCTGCATGAGTCTCCACAATATCGGGTTTGTATTCTTTAATTATCTTTCTAATCTCTAGAAAAGCAAAAAGATCTTGAAACGGATTGATAGAACGCTTCATATTTTTTATTGGAAATACTTCCACTCCTTCATCTTCCAAAAGGTAGGTTCCGTCAACCTCATTTTCAGAGATTTGACCACAAATTAATTTAGACTCAAAATTATCAGTAAGTCCTTTACACAAATTCACTACGTGAAATGTTGGACCACTTATACTTGGGCGGTGTAGGATTCTGAGGATTTTTATTTTACTACTCATTAAGTTAAATTTCGATTAGAACTTATTTTCTCAAAATTCACTAACAAATTTAAGTCTTTCAGTTTGTGAAGAGTTGTAATTACCAGAATATTCCGATGAACTAGTTAACAAGAAAAAATAGCCGATTCTATATTTTGTTGTATTTATTGTAAATACAACTCTTTAAATATTAGACTTTGATTTTCTACTTGAAAAAAATAAAAATCCAATGATATAAAAATAATATGGCATAAATGGGATTCTATATCGCGACAATGCACCGAAATTACCTGCTGCCAATCCTACCGCAAAAGCAAAGATTAAAACATAAATAAGCATGCAGAATATAAGTCTATTATTAAAAATACTCTTCCATATTTTTGAGAAACCAGTTTTGATTAGAACAAAAATTGAAATAATAAGAATGAACAGATTTTCTATCCCTGAAACTAGCTGAATTACTTTATGTGATTCCCATAGAAAAGGGCGAAAAATTGAAGTAAAAATAGCCTTTGGCGCAATACTAATAATTGTTCCTAGATTGATATTTTCGTAATTATCAATCAGTTCATAAGTCGCGGATGCATCAGAAAAATTTCGTATGTTTTTTTGAAGTTCAATCGCCTCGGCTAAAACGGCGTTAAGCATTATTTCAGTAATTTTTTCTGAAATAACAGAATAAAAAAACACAAAACCTGATGTGACAATAAAAAGAATAGCAGATAATACCAGTGCCTTCATCGCCAAGGTATTAAACTTACTAATGGTATTAAATATCAAATACGCAAAAACCATTGCCAAAAAGGCAAATAATATATACTCCTTCAGGATATAAATGAAATAAGAACATATTAGAATAGTAAGCAAATGTTTCAATTTTCTTTTTTTAAGAATTGAAAAGTTTATAAACGCAGAAAACAATAGCCCAGTAAATCCTACTGTCAAGGCATCAACTAGAATACCCGAACCCCAGAATACAACAGATGGGAAAAATAAAAAAACGATCGCGCTAAATTTGGTCAGATGAGGGTTTATTTTCATTAATACATTACACAATCTCCAACTTCCAAAGAAAGAAAAAGCCGAAATAAAAATACTAGTTACACTATAATACCCGAAGGATAAAAAACTGATGACAGCAGTTATTCGATACATCATGAAACTATCCCTACTTTGCGCAACTACATCATCTAGAAATTCATACTTAGGTATTTTCTCACCAAGAAATAACATCTTGCAACCATCTATAATATCATTATTAAAAGAGTCTAAAATTACTTGAGCTCCTTTAAAATATCCAAACGTATCCCCTCCTCCATAATAGAACTGGAATAGAAATCCTAAACCAATTCCACAAAACACTTTAAATATTAAACCTGGGAAAAAAAAAGTACTCAGCTTTGAACCTTTTACTTTTTTACGATAATAGATTAATGCAAAAAAAAGTAACCCAATGAAATAAATGGGAAAAATTAAATATTCTATCGAATGCATAATTTTTTACTTTATAAAATTAGACCTCTTGATTGAAATTGCTTTATTTCCCTTACTCTTTGGTATTTTACTTTGCGTAACGACTGACCCCAAATCTACCAACTCATTTTCACTAAACTCCTTAGCCCCTCTATTTAGTAAAATATTCGGTTTATTATCATATGCACCTAAAATTTTATTATTTCTAATCAACAAATTGGCCTGCTGAATTAATAAAATATAATTATTTACATTCATCTTCTGGTTAGATTTAAATGTATTATTTTGAACTATACTATTATTATAATATTTTGAATTCCCGTAAAACAAAAGAAGAGCAGCAGGACGCAGTAGTGTTCGAATATTTAATGGTAAATTTTCATTCGTGACATAATTATTCTCAATTGAGATTTCTCTGTTTATTAAACCTTCCATTTTACGTTTGCCAGCAGAAATAACAATACCCGTGCTAATACCCGAAATCGTATTATTAAATAATTTATGTCCACCGAAGGAAGATTCAATATGTACGCCCCTGTCATAACCAATTATCTTATTGCCTCTCAGAACATAATTGTACGTTGCCGTTTCTAATACTATTCCTGCTCTCCCTAAATGTTTAGTAAAGTCAAGGTTATTGATAATATCGTTATTTTCTATAATCCCATTATACCCACCTTGAATACTAATTCCATCACCATAAAAATCATGACGACCCAATTTCCCATTAACGCGTTCACGAGAAGGCTTAAAGCCAAATACATTTTCGATTCTATTATTGGAAATAACAATATTCGCCTTCGTTTTAATATCACTTATTTTTTTAATCTGTTGACTGTAAATATGAATGCCTCCACCGTAAATGTCTTTAATTAAACAATCCTCAACTTTTATCCTATTAATACCCTTAAAAGTTAACCCACTAGAAAACCAACTTTTATCAAATAATTTATTAATTCTTTTCTGGGTTAATTTTCCTTTTATAGCGAGACCTTTCATTTGAATTTCTGCTGTACTAATGGATGTTTTAAAATAAAAAAAATGATTTAAAAGTTTGTCACTAAAAATAGTCGCACCGGTACCAAGAAGAATTAATGGTTGATTAGAAGTAATTTGGTCAAAAACTAATGGCTTTGAAATATAATACTTTCCTGCTGGAATTTTTACAATTCCGTTATTATGCCTTATTGCATAATTAATACAAGATATAATAGCTTGAGAATCATCAGTTTTACCATCAGCCTTCGCCCCAAAATTTGTTACATTATAATTTCCATTACTTGCAGTCGAATTCAATGTTGCAGTACAAGAAGCGACCAGAAAAAAGGAGGTCATTAGAAACCATCTACTAAAATATCTTTTCAATCCCATCTGTCTAATATAATTCTAAATCAATAAAAAAAGTTGTTATCGATCGAGTTTTGCAGTCTGTTAAAATCAATTAAGAGATTTCTTCCTTTAAAGATGCAGCGGTTTTTAATATTCCTTCTTCCAATGACACCAAGTCTCTTGTAATTACAGTTTTCATTTTACTAATATCTGGGCAACGGCGCTTCATATCTCCATCCGGCAATGGAGGAAGGTGAATCACTTTTGAATTAGAACCTAAAACGTCAATTACCTTGTGCGCCAATTGTTTTATAGTCATTACAATATCACTGCCCAAATTCAAGGTATCATTAATAAATAAATTATTTTCTAGAATTTGTTCCGTGGCATCGGTGTTGTCATCGATATAACAAAATGTTCTAGTCTGCGACCCATCGCCATAAATAGTGATGTCATCATTCCTTAACGCTTGAGTAATAAATTTAGCAATTACAAAATCAGCACTTTGCTTAGGACCATATGTATTAAAGAATCTAAATATTGTATATGGCAAATCATATAGCTGATTATATGCTTTTGCATATACTTCGCCTACATTTTTTACTACTGCATAGGGTAATTTTGCATTCAATGGAGTTGTTTCTTCAAACTGCGGAATTTCAACGGGTTCACCATATACTTCAGATGATGATGAAAAAAAGAATCGTTTAACTTTATGCTCAACGCATAAATCTAAAATATGACGAAAACCATCGATATCATCCAATACTTTGTTAGGAAATTCTAATGTCCTTTTCACTCCAACAACAGCAGCATAATGAAAAACATAATCTATTGAGAATTTTGAAAATATTTGTTCAAGTTGTTTTTTATCATTAGCATCAACTTCAAAAAATTCGCAATTGGGGTGATCCTGCGGAACTTTATGCAAAGCACCAGTGCTTAAATCATCTGCAATAATAATTCGGTTATTTTCATTTTTAAGCAATCTATCTGCTAGGCTCGAAGCTACATTACCGGCTCCACCTGTAATTAATATATTCCTCATAATTTTTACTTACTTATAAATGTTTTTCAAATTCTGCAACTATATTTTCCAATGCAAATTTAGGTGCTATCTTCTTAGTATATTCTCTCAAATTGTTAAGCACTACTTTATCTTGAATTACTAAATTCATGGCTTCTCCTAGAGATGCAGCATCTCCAACAGGTACTAAGATCCCACAATTCCCAATTACTAATTTTTCTTCCTCAAAAATATTTTTACCTATTGGTAAATGGGAAGCTATCATTTCTCTTGGTCCATTTTCGCAATCAGTGCTTATAATAGGCAAATTACATGCAATTGCTTCCTGCATAGAATTAGGAAAGCCTTCTAAGAGTGAACTAAAAACAAAACAATCTGACCTGCTAAGATATGCAAATGGGTTTCTATCAAATCCAATGAATTGTACTCTATCCTCTATTCCTAAATCACCACAGAGCTTTTCTGCCTTAACCTTATCCTCGCCAACACCAATTAATAACAATTGCGAATTCTGTTCTTTAACTAACGAAAATGCATTTAACAAAGTTTCAAAGTCCTTAGGATATTGAAATCGTGCAACTTTAACGAACGTAAATTTCTTTGTATCGAATATTGTATTAGGTTTTAATTCCTTTTTAAGATTTATCTCTGCTAAGTCTAATGGATTGTAAATAGTAGTAGCATTTTTCACCCCGTAAATATCTAATAGCTCTCTATGCGAACCTTTGGAATTTGGAATAACCAAATCCGCTTTATTGTATAAAATCTTTATTAAGATATTCATTAGTCGATCCTTGAAAGAGTTGCTACCATACATTTTACCAAGAGTAGTTACTTCGCATAGAATCACTTTTGATTTGTTGCCCAAAAATTTAGAACATGCTGCAATTAAGTTAGTCCGTGTTAAAAATGAAAATGAAGTATCAATTTTACATTTAGTACATTCTTTTTTATATCGCCAAGCTAAAAAAGGTATTTTTAATATATCCCAAAACGACGGCTTGTATAACTCAATATTATCAAGCATTTTTATTTTGACGTCATCTGCCAAATCAAACTGAACCGTATTATTTAATAGATATAAGGTAGTATCATACTTTTTATGAAAATAGTTAGTAAGGATTGCTGCTTCACGTTCTCCACCCCCACCAGCCAATGAAATAATTAAAATTGATATACGTTTAGACATAATTAACCGATTGCAAAATACTAATGAATAACCCAAATAAAAATAAGTGTGCTTTATTAATTTTATTCCTTCTCAATAATATTCTTATACCCGATAAAAAAGCTTTTGAATGAATGATTGACATTAAAATAGTCACTTGCATGCTTAACTACTGTTTCTTTTACTTCTTGCACGTCCAACAAGATTCGAATCTTCTTAGCCAAATCAGCAGCATTGCCATGCTCGTAAAGCATCCCCGTTTCACCATCCTCAATCATATCCCTCACTCCTGAAACTTTACTGGCGACAACGGGAACCTCGCAGGCCATTGCTTGAAGTATTGATAAACTCTGCGTTTCGCCAGCTGTAGCCAATACAAAAACATCAGAGTTTCGCAATACTTCTATGACCTCTGTCTCAGAAATCATTCCGGGAAAAGTGACTATTGAATTCAGATTAAGAGATGAACATAACTCTTTTATTTCATTAAGTGTTTCGCCATCGCCAGGTAATGATACTTTTAAAGTATGACCAGTAGTAATTAAAATACTTATAGCCTTCAATAGCGTAGAATGATCCTTCCCAGTATTAAATCTTCCAATCATTGTTATGTGACTAATTGTCTTATTCTCGTTATGTGCTTTTTTCTCTTTAAAAAACTTACTCTCGTTTATTGCATTTGCTTGAACTCCTACTTTTTTTGAAAGAAAATCAGGAGTAATAAACATTTTTGAAATGTACTGAGTCTTATAACTATCCGTCAGGCAAATTATTTTGTCAGCAAAAAATAGATTAAAGTTTGAGATTAGAAAACTGAATTTACTACGTAATTGGATTGAATGATGTTCAACAAAAACGACTTTAACTTTTCTTATTATTTGGTAAAAAAATAATGGTAAAAAAACAGAAGGCATGTGAGATATTATCACATCAGGCCTACTAGATTTAATAATCCTTAATAGTTTATTCAAAGACTTTATATCTATTCCAACATTCTTTTTAACTTGAGTAATGTTATCTATTGATTTAATATCCTCAGCCCTACGTAAATTATGATCATGTACTTTTTCGATTCCATAAAATATAAAGTGATGACTAAATACACTGTTCAAATCAGCATCTGGCACCGAAAGTGCGACATTTGTTTGGCCTCCAAGCCCACTATATGCAATATGTAATACGATTTTCTTTTTCAAGTTATATTAATCTGCTAAAAGTAAAATTATTCTTCACTCAACAATTTATCGATTGTACGTTCAAGTACTTTAGTTTGCTCCTTTCTTGAATACATATTTATAGTATCTAACTCTGGTGTAACAATTGTTGCACCTTGTTCTTTAGCTTGAACAAGTTTATCTAGGGTATGACTAATTTCGTTCTTCGTATTACAAATCAACCCGAGCTTAGTTGTATTCAAAATCTCTTCGATAACATCTCCATCATTAGGATAAAGTAAAACGGGCAAACCCGTACTTACATAATCAAAAAGTTTACTAGATGGAATGCCTTTGATTCCTATATGGGATGGCATGACTAATAAATCAGAACTCAATTGAATTTCCATTGCCTTTGAGTGTTCTATCCGAGGTGTAATTTCATAGTACTCTTCATAACCAACAATTGCTTTTCTTACTCTATCAGCAACACTTGGAACCGCGGCAGTTCCTAAAAATATAATCTTAGTTTGTTTAGGCAAGAGCCCCTCCTTTAATTTATCATTAATTATTTCAAGTATGTCTTCTATGGGTTGTGTAAGATAAAATGTCCCAGAAAATAAAATCTGTAAATTTTTACGACTTTCCTTAACGCCTGAATACTTGCTTTTAATAAATCCATTTAGCATTGTATCAGACTTTTGTTGCGGAAACCCAATATGGTCACATATTTCTTGACGTTGAAAATCAGATGCCGCTAGAATATAGTCATATTGCTTAGATGTTTTTCTCTCGATTCTTGTATCAATTTTTTTCAATAAATCAAAAACAACATTATCCTTATAAATATGTTCATTGTTGGACCAAGGGTCACGGTAATCAGCTATATGGTAAAATTGATTCTTTCTTTTTTGCCTTGCTGATAAAACATGAAGATGAAAAGGACTGCCCGAACTTATTAAAACATCAACCTTATTTAATTGAAGGTATGACGTCAAATAAGCATTTAAGTCTTCACTATTCGAAACATATTCAGATGTATTTGCAAGAAATAATTGAATTAAGAGTAACGGCTTCTTTAAAAAACCATTTGAGACTGAAGCCTTACTAACTATTCGATTGAATAAATTTAATTTTCGTGGCACAGAATGTACTTCATACCCATCATGCTTACTTACTTCTACTTGGCCACGACTTCTTTCCCAATCCCATGTTATGACTGTTGGATAATATTTATCCTTTGGAAGATGTTCCGTCCACGAATTAATGCGATTAGCAGCCGTATTATTATTCGGAGGATAGTAATAGGCTAATATTAAAAGATTTTTTTTGGACATACAACACTGAAAAATTTCCTTAAAAGAATTAAGCTACAGAAAGTAAAAACAAATTTAGCACAAAAAGGCAATCAAGTTCTACTAAGCTGAAATTACTACCTAGATAACTTTTTTGTAATGATATCAACGATTTCACTTGCCGCGTTCCCATTACCATACAAATCAGGAATATGATCACTTGGAGTTACATTCAAGAATTCTTTAATTTCACGAAGATCATCATACACTAAATGGTTCCAACCATTCTTGAGTGTTTCTGTCCATTCAGTCTCAGATCGCAGTGTAATACATTTTTTCTCTAAGATGTATGCTTCTTTTTGCATTCCTCCGCTATCAGTAATTATTGCTTCAGAATATGTTTGATAACTAATTGAATCTATATATCCGGTAGGATCAATAAAACTAATATTAGTGTAACCATCCATCTCTATTTCAAATGAATTTAGTCTAGCCCGAGTCCTAGGATGAATGGCTAAAACCACTTTATAGTCTAAGCCATTCAAATTATAAAGAATATCTTTCATTCGTTTGGGATCATCTGTATTATATGGCCTGTGGATTGTAGAAAAATAATACGGCTCATCTACTAATCGTTCTACTTTATCCTTTACCAAATGAATCATATCGCACATCACATCTCCCGTAACATAAATATTATCAACTACACCTTCTTTTTTCAAATTTGCAACAGCATCTTGAGAAGGGCAAAAAAGTAATTGAGCAAATTGATCTGCAATTATTCTATTAACCTCTTCCGGCATTGTTCTATTGTAGCTTCTTAATCCTGCTTCGATATGAATAAGTGGTATATGCATTTTTGAAGCAATAAGTGCTCCCGCTAATGTTGAGTTCGTATCTCCATAAACTAGAATTGCGTCAAAATTTTCCTCCAAGCACACTTTCTCAATCTCGGTGAGCATAATAGCCGTTTGTTCTCCCTGCGGTTTACTTCCCCCTAAATCAAACATGAAATCTGGTCTAGGCATATTCAACTCTTCAAAGAAGACTTTACTCATATTATCATCATAATGTTGACCAGTATGTAATGTCTTTGCAGTAAAATGTTTTTGCAATTGCAATTGCATGGGTGCATGCTTAATAAATTGAGGTCTAGCGCCTATTATAGATAGGATGTTTATCATAGTGAGAATAATTTATATATTTTGTTCTATTTGTGGGTAAGGAGAAAAGGCCGTAAAAAGTGTAAACTCGAAATGATCAAATATTTTTTGAATAGATTCTTTTTGGTTATTTTCTAAGCGTGTAAAGTTTTTCATTAACTGAGTCTTGGGTTCTGATATATAATCTCCTCCAAAATTAGTTGAGCTAGCCGTTCTAAATTTAATCATCTTTAATCTTTGAGGGATATCATCAAATCGTGCACTTTCAAGTACCCGTTGCAATTCCTTTTCCGGTTCTAAAAGAAGATTTGAATAATAAATAGTCGTAACTCGTAAGTTTTTTAAATTGTTAAGAGTAGAACAATTATTTAGACACCACATAGCAATTCTTCTTTCCAAAGCAGATTCCAAGTTATTAATATAGTCAATATACCGATCGTACCGCTCCGGATTAATGCAATTTGGTATTACGATGTTTTGCTTAGCAGGTTTAAAAGCATTCTTCTGAGAAAGGCAAGTATCTATAGGATGTCTAACCAATAAAATAGGCGGGATATCAAAGTGTTCATTTTGAAGAATAAATGGAACTAATAAATTAGCACGAACATATTTAGTTAGCACAACTTTACTTTTTACGATTTCAGCAATTGGCTTATCAGCTAAATATTTCCTAGTCCAAAACGAGTGAATCTTATATTCGTGAATCCTCTTAAAAAGTTTCTTATAATCAGAAGTATCATCAAATTTGGGAATAAACGGACGAGAACCGAATTTAAAACTAGAGGGTACTACCCCTTTGGTGGAATGCAATGGTTCCCAATTCACACAAACATTTGCTGCCGAGCATAGCATTTCCATAAGCCAGGTGCTTCCTCCTCTCGATTCACTAAAAATAACCATTTTCTTCGACCAGTCGGATCCTTTAAAAAACAAAATAACACCAACTAAAATGTTCCTACTATTCCTTACTAAAAAATTAATTACTCTCATCAAAACATTTATTGGCGACCAGCTAATAGCTTTTTCACAATTTTAAGTATGGTTGTTTGACTTCGATTCGCCGACATATTTTCTGATTGAACATCTGCATTTCTTTTATAAAACCGTAACTTATCCTTTGTCATAGCAGATAATCTTCCGGCCATTTTTACAGCAGAATAACCATCTGCCACTACACCCAAATCATGTTCTTCTACAAGTTTTTTCATTTCTGGATTCGGCGAAATTGCAATGGCCAATCTAGCTTGTATGTATTCGAAAAACTTATTAGGCAATGCATTTAAGTAATTAAAATTTACAGGTTCCAAAATAAATAATCCAATATCATACTTGTTTAATGTTTTTGCAATTTTTTGTGTTTCAACAGGATCATTGAACTTTACATTTTGGCCTTCAGACAATTTTTTCAATTCTGATTCATATTGCTTAGCATCTTCATTATTAGCCATCAAATAAAAATCAAGAGTAAACCTATCATCTAAATGTTGCATCATTTCAACCATATTTTCAAGTTTTCTATGACGTGTTGCCCCTCCATGGTGCACTAACTTTATTTTATCATCAATTTCTGAAGGTTGAAGTTTTTCAAAAGCAGGGGCATTATATACAAGTTCTATATCTTCTACCTTAAACTCTTTTTCATACTCATTGGCTAATCCCTTGCAAACCGTAGTAATAGCTTGACAAGACGGTAAATATTTTCTTGTTTGCCAGTACACATAAGGCTTGATAAAAGTATTCCAGAATTTAAAGTTCTCAAATTGCCTAGGCGAGTACTCATGTAAATCTGCCCAAATTGGAACCCGACCATTGGATATTCTATTCCCTAAGGGCAATGCCGCAACATCGTTACAAATGATTAAATCAAAAACTTTACTGACCTGTTTAGAGTCTATTGGTGTTTCGATATCATATTTTTCATAAAGAGAATAGATTCGTAGAAAAAGCGCAAATGCCTTAATTATTTTTTTCGGTAGCTTAAGTGCTTTGCGTCCAATTTTTATATTCTCAATATCGTCATGTACGGCCGAGTAGCCCATTGTGGTAATTTGATAGGAAGAACGCAGAATATCAACCTGTCTCAAAACCCGTGGATCCTTGTGCAGAAAGGACGGACTAATAATGAGAATATTCTGTGGTTTCATAAAGAATAATAAAATGTAAATTTAATGGATAATTAATTTATGCACATAGCTTAATTATCTCAATATAATGCTGCATTCTTTCTTTTGTAGAAACTCCATCAAAGAAATGAGAGTTATGCCATAGAAAAACAAAATCTCCATTATACTTGCGCACTCGTTCGTTTAATAAACTCATAATTTTCATAATATCATTAAAATCTAATTGCATGTAATTATAAAGACTTACCTCCATAGCCACCATTGGTTTTTCAACTAATTGTAGTTTCTTCCTTTCTAAAATATCAAAGACGGGGTAGGAAAAACAGGTTCCCGCTCTAAAACCAACTTCTTCTGCATATCCGATAGTTGAGTCCCACTTCATACCATTCTCATTCCAAAGATGCCAAGTAGCCGGTACTTCAAAACGTAAATAGTGCTCTCGTCCAGTTTCAATCGCTCTATTGGTTGCATTGCGCAATAGAGTTACCTCATTATTAAATATTTCTGGGCTGTTATAGGCGTCATAGCTTGGGTGTAAGCCAATCCTGTGTCCTCTTTGCTCCATTGACTTTATAAGGTTTTGAATATATGGTTCATCAATTTGATACCGATTATCATATTTCGTTTTACCTCCTACCATAAAGAAAAAATGACTTTTTATGCCAACCTTTTCAGACAAATCCATAATGAAATCAAACGTAAAGAAAGGATCACTTTTATAATTCATCTTTGTCTTAATCCGAGTAATCATAAGATTAAAACGATCCAAACGTCTTGACTTAAAGATTAGTTTTATAAAATCCTTTAAAAAGTCTTTCATTGAAAATTTGTCCCATAACAACGGACTATCTACATCGTGCGTCAATGTAAAACTATATGAGCTTTCCTTCCTTTTACCTGTATAGGAAAGGTGACTTAGCATATTCCATAACATCTCAAGGTATTCATTCACTACTGGTCTGCGATGAAAGCCAAATTTATAGGCCAAGGACTCTTTAGCAGGAAATCGATTATGAGCATCTCTTGCCGGATTCACATATTCTTCCCAACGAGATAACATGAAGAATGCTGAAGCAAAAATATCTAACCCACAATCAATTTGATTTTCGAATGTGCTTAGATCGGCGTTTCCATAAAGAATCGGAATATCCTTTTCTGGTGTAAATTGATTCTCCCCATAAACGATTTCAATTGGAATATTGGCCTCGTGTAAATAATCTGCGTTATTGGAAGTCGAAGCTTTCCATAATGCAGACTCCTTTATTATTAAAGTTTTATTGTCAAAATGTAAATTGTAATTTTCAACATTCTTATCAAGTTCTATGTTGTAATCTAATCTAAGAAATTCTCCAAGAAGCACATCAATAATGTATGTTTTCTCTTTGTGGTAAGCAGGATTTATAACAATTTTCATGAAAAATTTAAGCTAAAGTAGCGAAGACAAAATCCTCTTCATCAATCTCAACTTTATACCCTTTTGATTCTAAATTTCTTTTAATAGCAATAGCTGCATCTTCATTTTCAGTATCGTAGCGCGCCGCAATACTTAGATTGCTAGGCGAGAAGGAAGTCAGACTTCGTAGTGCATTAATCTCTGCACCATTTAGTTGTACTATCATAAAGTTTTCAGGCTTTCTATCAAAAGCACTATAAATAACATCAAGCGGCTCCGCCTTAACTTGATAAGAATTCTCCTTATCATAATTCATTTCGATACTAGATGATTGTCCATCTCCTGGTCTTCTTTGAAAATCTACCATTTTTTCCTCATCCCAAACCGCTCGGTTTACAACATGCAACTGATTTAGATTATTGGCTTTCTTATTCTTCATTAACAGCCTAAAATTATCTTCCATTGGCTCTATTGCTATGACTTGCCCTTCGGAACCAACTTGTTGTGCTAGTTTTATACTACAGAATCCTTCATAACCGCCCATTTCAGAAACGCTGTCGCCTTTTTGAACAACATATCTACTTTGTTTTTTAGGCCCTCCGTACATTAAAGCTCCTTCCACATATCTAATTACTATATCCGCTGCCACTTGCACACATTCCTTTTGTAATACTTTTTTGGTCTTTGAGTTAAGATGCAAATAGGTTACATCATACGTCCTTGAAACATGGCCATAAAAAGTTGTTCCATCTTCTAATATCACATAAGGATCATTATCGCCATCAATGCCACTTTCTTTAATTGGCAAAGCATTGATCTTTGGTATCATACCTCTTCTTAGAGTATCACCCCAAAATTTATTCTTTATTCTCTTAATCATTTTTATCAATTTGCATAGATAAGGCCTTGATCATCCAGGAATCTCCCCATCTAAAATAATAACTCTTATCTAAATAACCATTTTGGTATTTACGAAAACCAAAATTACCACTAGATTTTATATAAAAGTTTTCAATACTATACTCAATTATTTCTTTAGCCTTTTCATAATATACCACATCTATGCTTCCGGCTAATGAAAAAGTAACGATACTCTGGGCACAACTTTGAATGTCGATTGGATATGTTTTTTTATTAGTAATTTTAGGAATTGACCCTTCAAATAGATTATCTAAATAATAAGATAGGCCTAACGAATAAGCCGCTAATATTTTATCATCTTTTGTGTCTTCCCAAATTGTGTGCAAAGCTTCCAGATTAAAGCCAGTATGATAATTATCAATTTTATAAACTAACTTATCAGGTGGAGCCCAATAATACCAAGAACCATCTTCATTTTGATGATGAATAGAAAAATTTACAGCCTTCAAAGCCGCTTGATTAAACTTATCATTGGCCGTTATCCTTCCTACTCTGCTCAAAACAGAAGCAGCAAGTAAACTTGCATTATGTACATGATAGTTATCAATCGTTGTATAACTAAAACAATAGTTCCCCATTGCATCATTAGTATAATTTAAATCTTCAATAAAAAAATTACATGAACTTATTGCATTGTTTAAGTATTCTTGTTTCTCTGTTATCTCATAAAGATCCAAAAAGGCCCATGCTACTTGCGAAGTAACCGTTGCTCGTGGTAAGTTAGGCGGAAAGGGCTTGCGTGAGAACCACAAAAAAGGCTGGCCCCAGCAATAATTATTGTACTCTTTATTCCTGTTTTCTATAAGCCAATGAGCTATTTCTTCACACAAAGCTAAGTCTCCCAATGAGTGATTCTTTTTTAATAATGATACCTGACCACGTATGAACATGGCTTGGCCTTGGGGGTAAATAAAACCTTTCTTACTTATAAAAGGTCTTATCAAATTGGGTTTATACTTAACTAAATAATTCAACGGCCGGGTAAAGAAACCTCGAATCAAACGAATAGGAATTTTAGTAGCCCACAACAAAAGTTTAATCCGTTTCAAATCACTTATATCATTTGAACGAAATTTACATTTTTTCGCTTTCTCTATAGTTTCATCTAGAACTCTCTCTATTCTGCTTTGTGCCATAATTCAATTATTCGTTTCGCAATAATTTCATGCCCTTCCTGATTATAATGTACCCCATCAGGAAAATACTCATTCGATATTAAATTAGATACATCCAAAAATTGGACACCTTTATTTCTGGCTAAGGATTTCAAATTATCATTGTACTTAATATAATTCTTTGAGGAACCCGGTAAAACTCGATCAATGTTTTCATTCCCATTATTAATACCCAAAACGATAATTCTGGCATTCGTTTCTTTTTGTAATGTGGTAATTACAGAATCAAAATTTTGAAGAAAACTTTTCGAAGTAACCCATGGCGAACGCATTCTAATACGCACTAAAACAGTTCTTACTCTTTTAATTATTTTCTTATGAAACCAATTAAAAAATTTGAAACTAGTTCTAGATTTTCTTTTGAAAATATAATTCGAAAACCACCTCGGTATTTCCCGGTTAGGGGCGTCTACTGCACCAATATTAATAATAAATAAATCTGGGAAGGTTCTTATATATTGATCCAAGTTATAATCTATTTCAGTTATTAGCATTCGAGATAAGCCTAAATTGGTAACTAAAACCTGCTTATCCGAAGCTAAACTTTGTTCTACAATTTGCCCAAAATTAAGACCTTCTCCAGCTGGAAGGTTCGGTCTTATTCTTAAGGATACGGATGATCCAATTATTGTTATTTTTAAGGTGTCGCTCAAAACCACTTTTTCATTGCTATCCCACAATGCAACTCAAAGATATTTTTCATTTCTTCATTCCAGCTACTTTTAGATACCTTTTTATAGCCAGCGGCATTTACTTTGTTTGCCTTTAACGATTTAACCTCTAAACCAAGAAATGTTTGTACGGTCTCGGATAGTTCGTTGAGCTCATGTAATCCAGCTCGAATCCATTGCTCACGTGGTATTTTTTCTAAGTCCTCCTCAATCGTAGAATTCAACCAGGTCCAATACCAACAATTGCGCTCAAAGGCTGTCATATTCTTCCACTCCGCCTCCGTCAAGATGCCTAGTTTAAATGCATTCAATCTATGCGCGGCATCCATCGCAGATGGCGTTACAACGGAATGAAAAAATTCCTTTTCATTATCTGAGTATCCAAATTCTCTATTAAAATACCACCCTCTTGAATAGGCAGCATTTACAAAACTATCTCCTTTTCTTATGAGCCATACAAATTTAGCCTTAGGAAAAATGCTATGTATCTCAGGGATTAATAAACTTAATTTCTGATCAGAAAATCCATTTGTCTTTTGGGTTGGCAAACTTAACGAAACGAACATTTTTTGAATAGATTCGGCTATCTCTTCCTCGTTTTTTCTACCGTACTTTTTGTCGCAGGCATAAATATTCAAATGAGCTAAGGAATCATGATAAGACTGAATTTCACTATGTTGGTTCAATAGATGCGTTATGGCCTTACTTCCTGATCGGCCGGTACTGACTACAAAAAATAAGCCCTCTCCTTGTCCATACTTTTTCCTCAACATGGAATAATCAAAATCACCAATTGTTGATGACGGTGGTAATGAAGAATTTGAGGGAATTACAGTATTTGGCGCAATAATTACTGGGCCATATTGTACACCCGTTCCAGATGCCTCTCTTGTACTAATTGTAACTCCTTTGCCAATACTGCTGCCCTCACCAATTATTATCCCGCTTCTTGCATCCCATTTACCACCACCTGCAATTTCTACACCATTACCATAAATAACAAGATGCGGGTGTTCAATTAAAACGGCTCTGTTAAATTCCACATCATCTTGTTGTATTCTTGACGGCTTTAAATAGTTTGTCTTTATGTACTCCTTATGAATCGATGAACCCTTGGGCATCAACTGCATCGCAATTATTTGCATCATTTTGTTCTTAATAGAATACAATAAACCCTTGATTGATTTAGCCATGGTTCTTGATTTTATTTAGCTCATACTTATTGATGATTCGATAGAATATAAAAATGAAAATAATATAAAGAATGGAAAAAGAAGCCGCGTATAAACTTATACTCTCAAATATAGAAAGCTTCCAAAACTTGACAACCGCTATGAGTCCTAACAGTGTAATGAGCAAAATAATATTTACAATTAAGGTTAACTCCTGTTTCTCAAAAGCACTAGTTGTGGTTCCCACACTACTGCTGATAAAACGGATAGCAAAAAAAGGAATCATGATTGTTGTAAGTTGAGCAGCTACATCCCAATTAGCACCATAGACAAAAATGATGGCAGGACCCGCAACAAAATATAGAATGGTAAACAATACTAATGATGCCAAGGCAATTGACTTAACCGTTTTTAAAAACATTTTCCGAGTATCTCCATCGTTATTTTTCACTTCTATTACACGTTGATAATAAACCTGAGACAAAGCAGTACCTAAAACCGTAGTAGGAATACCACATATTACATTAGTCAAAGAATACTGACCCAAAAGTGCCTTACTAAAGGCTATAAAAATAAAAATATTTAGCAAATGATTGGAAGCCACATTGGCCAATCCTGCCCAAACTGAGAATTTTGGAAACTTATTATACTCCTTAGCCACCAACATCATATCCTCTTTTATTGTAGGCGTTTCATCGCTTAAACCTTTTCTAAAAGATTTCGATAATAGGCTTATCCCTGCATAAGTAGAAACTACAGTAGCAATCATTAATCCAATCTCAGAACCTTTAATTGCAAAACCCAGGCCAATCATAATTGCAGCGGCTAGAATTGATCGAGTAAGTTGCGTCCTTGAAATAATCTTATAGGACTTCAAACGGTTATTATAATTATATAAAATCTTGTAAACAGAATTACCAAAAACAATAAACGGTATCAGAAATAACCAATTTTCTATTTCTGGATTATTCAACCAGTCGGCAAATACTCCTTTGAAAAAAAGAACTAGGATAAAAAGTAATAAACTAAAAGCTGATGAAATATAAAATGATAACCAAACTAATGAAATCGCCTTTTTGAGTTTCTTAGGTAACATAATAGCCATTTCATAGCGACCCGTAGAGATTGATGCGCAAATTGCAGAAACCGAAACAATTAAGCCTAATTGTCCATAGTCTTCAGGAGTATATAATCTTCTATTTATTGGACTAGTAAAAATCGGGATTAATTGCGCTACTCCCGTACCGGTAGCTAGAATAAGAACGTTCTTAAAGAAAGCATTTTGCTTTAGTTTATTGATGAGCTCTTTAAGCACCTTTAATCATTTGAATACATTCTTTCAATCATCTCAACTACCTTAAGTCCTTCTTCAGCTTTTACAGTAATTTTTGCATCTCCTTTAAGAACTCCAACTACATTTTCAATTACATAATGATGATTGGCTGCACTACCTTTATAAGCTCCGTAATCGTTACCCGGATTGGTTGGTGCTAGTTCTGGCATTTCATAATCTTTTATATTACATACCTCCACCTTATCCATGTATTGTCCGCCAACTTTGATACTCCCATTCTCAGCAATTATGGTAAGTGAGCTTTCTAAGTTATTATTCCATACAGAAGTTGAAAAATTAATACACCCAATTCCACCCTCTTGTAAATCAAATTGAACCATGCCGCTGTCCTCCTTTAGTTGCGTAACCCCTTCATGATTAAAGTTGCGCATCTGGCTCTGAACATTACTTATATCTCCAACCATCCAATACAGTAAATCTATAAAATGTGAAAACTGCGTATACAAAGTTCCACCGTCTAATTTAGCATCACCGTGCCAGCTATCCGCTTTATAGTATCGGTCATCTCGGTTCCAATAACAATTCAATTGAACCATAAATATTTTTCCAAGCTTCCCACTATCAATAATTTCTTTTAACCATTCACTCGGTGGGCTATATCTATTTTGCA
>CAYMFF010000043.1:0-24318 GCA_964389575.1 uncultured Chitinophagaceae bacterium | reverse complement strand
GCACTTATCCGATTTCAATACCAACATCTTGGCAAACCATTTTTGCAAGATAAAATAGTAAGTATATACCCTTATTATGGCGGTGCACTTACTCCGCATTGGTCCCTTATGGATAGAAAAGCGTTAAAAAGCACTAGCACAAACTCATCAATTAGGTCTATTGGAGCCACCACTCATGCTAGTTTGGGTTTATATTTTCAATTTAAAAAACTTTTCATAAATGTAAACACGCTTTGGGGTGTTAGTCAGTTTCAAGCAGTGGAAGAAAACATTCAAAAAGCTTCACAAACTTTTGAAGCGAATAGATCAAACTATTCCATTTTTAAGCTCATCCCAAAGGATAATCTATTCCGAATCGGATTGGGATTTGGTTTTTAATTACTTTTGCACCACTGCAAGCCAGACTATCGATCTACGATTTATATCATAGGTAGGAAAGTCCGGACAGCATAGAGCAACCTAGCAGGTAACACCTGCCTCCTAACCTAGTTAGGATAGCCAGTGCCACAGAAAATAACCGTCCCCAACCTAGTTGGAGATAAGGGTGAAAACGTGCGGTAAGAGCGCACGATTTTTATTGGTAACAATAAAAGTGGGCAAACCTTAGGTGTTGCAATACCAAATAAGTAATCGTTTGAGAGCGGCTCGCTTGAGATTATGGGTAGGTAGCAAGATTCATTTGGTGACAAATGAGCTAGATAAATGATAGTCCTCGACAGAATCCGGCTTATCGGCTTGCAGTATTTTTTTAAAACTTGATTAGCAGATAAAGGCTTATCGGCAGATTCAAACTCCCGTTGGTAAACTTATCGGTATCATCAGCCTCGTTGCTCACATTACCGTTTTCATCAATTATTTTTAAATTACTTTTTGACTCACCTGTTAAAAGGTAAAAACTTGCTTCAGTGCCAAACAGAATGCGCGGTCTAATATAATATCGTAGATACGCCATTGGACCACCTCCAAAAGACATAGAATTCGTAAGAACTTCGGTGGTTTCGTTTTGAAAATTACTTCGGTCGTTAAGTGTTTTATCATTTTCAATACTAATTAAAGCATCTAGTCCAACACCCGTTTCCCACTTATCATCTAATCGGATTCTTTTATCGATTCCCAATCGTCCGATTAAGAAATAACCATTTGTAGTAATCGTTGCATTTCCATCGGTATTCTTAGTAGAATAAACTCCAGGGCCTAATCCCAAACGAAAACCAAGACCACTTTTCTTTGAGTTTAAATGATAAACTAAACCAAACGGATTTGAAATAAATCCATTATTACCGCCGAGGTTAAGTAACTCTCGAAGTAAAAAATTTGATTGTACACCAATGTAATGGTCTTCTTTTTTTTCTTTAGGTTTTGGACTAAGATCCTCTTGTGCAAAACTGTTCAGCCCAATCAATAGGACTGCTATTATTAAAAATAGTTTTTTCATTTAGTATTAATTTATAAAAGGGTTTGAGAATCGATCATGTGTGAGGACATCATAATCTGTCAAGGTATTCAAAAAAGCAATTAAGGCTTTTTTGTCATAATCTGTAATGTTCATTTTTCGTGGCATTCGGTCGTTAGCCAATAAACGCCAATCTAAGTTTGGTACATTTTGAATATTATGACTATAATGCTCCAGAACTTCATTTAAATTTTTAAATCGACCGTCATGCATATAAGGAGCAGAAAACTGAACATTTCTTAACCCCGGAACTTTAAATAATCCTCTATCCCACTCCGAACCTGTTACTTCCATTCTACCTTTATCTGCACCTTTTAAGTCCAATCCAATATTGACCAAAGAACCGTTCGATCCATAGGATGTTAGTGGCACTTTATGACATGAATTACAGTCGTATTTGCCATTAAAAATTGATTCGCCATATTCCTCTAAGACCGTAAAGCTTGCTGTTGGAGGCTCTTGATTTATAGGATGTACGCGATCAAATTTCGTATCATCCGCATTGATAGAAACTATGAAAGCACCTAGCGCTTTAGAAATATCAAAATCCGTAATTTCTCCAATATCTGCTTTGTTGAGTAATGGTCTGTAATAATCCAATTGTTTAATTTTCGCGATAATTTCTTCGCGTGAGTCCATTCCCATCTCTATATGATTCAGCGATGGTTGCAACACCATTTCTCTTAATCCACTTGTTCTGTTATCTCAAAAAAGTGGCGCTTCTCGACCAAACGTTTGTGGTGAGAAACTATTATCGTCAATGTTATGAATCGCTATTGAATTCCGCGAAGTGCGTTTATTTTCAAACCCTTGACTTAACGCCTTATTATCACCAAACGCGTGCTCCTGAATGTGACATGAAGCACATGAAATAGCATTATTTTTTGAAAGGTGTTTGTCATAAAACAAAACTCGCCCAAGCGTTGCTTGAGCATCTAAACCACCATATCCAGCACCGTTTTCAAAATAACTATACGCCGTGTTGGGTAAATTAAGCTGACCATCCTGCTGTAGGAATTCAGTTGGTTTTTTGATACAAGCTGTAAATGTGAGATTACAAATGACCACACTCAGCGAAAGGAAAATAAGGAGTTTTTTCATTGCTACAGGGTTTATATTAATTCAATTTACGACTTTTAAAAGCAATAAACTAATTAATAATCTCCCTTATAACGAGGCCTCTGCTTGTTTTATTATGTCTTCTTCCTCTTTTTTCGCTCGCTCTAAGATGGCATTCGCTTCTTGTACATACTTTTCCGCTAATGATTTATCGTTTAAATCCTTGCAATTAATACGAACATTCAGATTGGCTCCAAAAACCGCAGCTCTCGCACAAAGTGCTCCCACAGCGGCATCGCTTAGGCTATTCGGATTTCCTATTTCTACCATTTTTTTACAAAGTTCAAAAACTTTAAAACTCGTTTTTACTGTTTGCATAGGTATGTCTATGGCATAAATTGTAGCAGCTTGAATAGCTTCTTTTCTAGCAACTTTTTCATCATCGGTATTTTTAGGCAACCTAACCGCATCTATAATTTTATTAAAAGCATTTGTATCCTCATCCACTAAATGAATTAGTTCATCTTTTAAAGCTTGACCTTTTTCTGCCCATTCAGAAAATTCTTCCCAACGATTATCCCAACCTCTTTTATGACTACTTAAATTAGCCACCATTGTACCCAAAGCCGCACCTAAACTCCCGACATAAGCACTCACACTACCGCCACCGGGTGCTGGACTTTCTCCCGCGGTCATATCTGCAAATTGAGTCAATTCTAAATCTACCAAACGCTTTGCCTCACCGTCACGCATAACGTATTCAATAATCTTTTTTTGCGGGTCAAACGGCGCCAATTCATCTAGCCCCATACTTTTTATTGCAATTTTAATTTTCTCAGCATCGTCTATGCCCAAACTTCTTTTTTGTTTTCTCAGAAAATAATCACCCGCATCTAACATTGCTTTTAGAGGTACTAAGCCCACTATTTCGCTTCCGGTAACGCGCATACCTCTTGCATGAGCTCGCTCAACAGTTTTATCGAAAGCAATGTGAAGTGGCGTTACTTTTATATCATTCAAATTCATTGAAATTTGTGCAACGCCATATTCTTCAATAAACCAACCAATAGCTTTTACCTTTTTTAGTAAACCAGGCTCGCGAAGTGCTTCCCCATGATCATCAAGCATTGGTTTACCCGTTAGGGTTCCGCCTTCTCGTTTGATACGTCCATTTTCTCTTAGGTCAAAAGCAATGCTGTTGGCACGGCGGACTGAAGTTGTATTTAAATTGACATTATAAGCCACTAAAAAATCACGTGCACTGATTGCCGTACATCCAGCACTTGCATTGAATTTAGCAGGTCCAAAATCGGGCTTCCAATTTGGGTCAGCTAACTTGTTTTCTAAGCCTTCATATTCTCCCGCTCTTACCGTAGCCAAATTTCTTCGTTCCTCACTAGTAGCAGCTTTTTCATAGAAATAACCAGGAATTTTTAATTCTTCACCAACTCGTTTTCCTAATTTATGAGCCCATTCAGCGGTTTCTTCCATACTGATATCACGGATAGGAATCAACGGACACACGTCAGTTGCGCCCATACGCGGGTGCTCACCACTATGCTGGCTCATGTCAATTAACTCACTCGCTTTCTGTATTAATAAAAAAGCCGCATCGATTACAGGTTGTGGTTCTCCTACAAATGTGATAACGGTTCTATTAGTAGCGGCTCCTGGATCCACGTCTAACAACTTTACACCTTCGACGGTTTCAACCACCGAGCTGATTTCTTTAATTATTTCAGGCCTTTGTCCTTCACTTATATTTGGTACACATTCAATTAGTTGCATAATTATTTAAAGTTAATATGCGAATGTAATCTTTCGCTTACGAATGAAAAAAAATACCCAAAGAGAGGGCAAATTCATTTTTTTTATTTTATTAAGAAACAAACAACATTTAGTTTTAAATCTCACCTTATATTTGTGTCATAAGAAGTTTCGAAAGAAACTTTCTTTTTCATAGGTTGATTTGGTTAGGGATAGCAGTTCTTATCGTTTACGATAAGAACTGTTCCCTTTTTTAGCCCATTCTACTTCTCACCTCGATAATTTCATTATAGTAAAAAAGGTCACATACTTGGTGACCTTAGATTTTTTTTATAGAAAAACGAGCTACTCTTTAACTCGATCCATAAATAATGCTTTGAGTTCATCCGCATCTTGGGGTTTCATCTTTCCACCAAGTATCAAGCGCAATTGTCTTCTTCGTAACGCTCCTTCAAAGTTCAACTTTTCATCATCTGTCTCAGGAATCAGTTCTCCCACTGGTCTAGGCTTGCCGTTAGGGTCTAATGCAACAAACGTTAAATAGGCTTCATTAGAAACATATTTATACTGAGCTGATACATCCTCACCATACACACGTATAAAAATCTCCATTGAGGTTCGAAATGCCCGGGTAACCTTTGCTTCCAGCGTTACCATATTGCCCAACTTTATTGGATTTTCGAATGAAATATTATCAGCACTTGCTGTTACCACCGGACAATGACAATGTTTCATTGCAGCCATAGCAGCAGCAATGTCTATCCAATGCATTAAACGCCCCCCCATTAAATTACCCAGTGTATTCGTATCATTTGGAAGTACCAACTCACTCATAACAGTGAATGTATCCTTTGGTGCTCTGTTTCCCATTTTATAATTGTTTTGGCAAAGCTAAATCTATTTATTGCTTATCTTGGATTATCAAAGTATGAAATTTCTGTTGACTTTACTGTTCAGTATTTCTGTCTTGTGTAGTCAAGCTCAGGAGCAATTTTATGTGCTATTTGAATATGACAAAGCACATGTGCCTGATACTGCAATGGCGCGATTAGTCAAGACGATTTACTCCAATAATGTGCTTAATATTTATCTGGAAGGTCATTGTGATAGCATTGGTAGCAAACGATATAACTATGCTTTATCGAAACGCCGTGTGCGAGCCGTCAAACAGATTTTAATCGACAATGGCTATGATAAAAACAACATAGAAGGAATGGTTGGATTTGGCAAAGACAAGCCACTAGCGTCTAATTCAGATGCTGAAAGCCGGCAAAAAAACAGACGAGTGCTTGTTCGATTCGTTGTTGGTGAAGAGCCAATAAAATCTAAGTCTAATCCAACAAGCACAGCTCAATTACAAAAAGAGAAAAACAGGAAAACTGACACCAGCATCACGTTTAAGAAAATAAAAGTGAGTGATAAAAAAAGTGATTTTTTAATTTCTAACCCTAAAAAGAATAAGAAGAAAAAAGTACTTTTAAAAACCAATAACTCCAGACCCAAAATTATAAAAGCGGCTAAAAAACCCAAAGCATTAAAACCAGAGAACTTTACTCCTAATACAACGATTGCTTTACCTAATCTTTTATTTCAAGGCGGCAGACATTTTTTGGTGAGTGCATCTAATCCTTCTTTGAAAACACTTATTGCTATCTTAAAAAATAAACCAGAAATAAAAGTAGAGATTCAAGGTCATGTGTGTTGCACTACTTATCAGGACGATGGCTACGATTGGGACACGCGAACGCACAACCTTTCTGTAACACGAGCCCGAGCGATAAAAGCTTTCTTAGTAAAAAACGGGATAAGTTCTACCCGTTTAAAAATAAAAGGATTCGGCGGTAGTCGCAAGCTGTTTCCTATGGAAGAAAACATATACCAACGTCAACAAAACAGACGTGTGGAAATTATGGTTTTACCCAATTAATTATTCATAAGTCATGATGCCATTTTCATAGCTGAGCATATATAAATACTTATTCTCAAAGTATTTGAATTTACCGTCAGCCTTGGTAGGCATAATTTTATAGGGCGTTAAAAAACTATAACGATTATCTGTTATGTGCTGATTAAATGGCACACCATATCGATCAATCATGTGAGCAAAAAAGTAGATGCTCTCGAACCCTTTGTACAACAAATCTGTAGGCCGTCCGCCCATACGTTTTTGATACTTACGCAAAATATATTTTGTGGCAGGCGATAAAGATTCTTTTATAAAAGAACTTGTATAATAAATTTTCATTTTCGGGAAAGCTTCGGTCTTTTTTAAAGCCGTTATCATTTCCATAGTTGGCATTCCAAAAACTTTGAGCCGAGTTTCGTTACCTAAGGGTACTAATGATTGCAATACTTTATACGAGGTTTTTGGGCTTAACGTTCCCAAAACAATGGTAGTATGATAATTAGTGTCAATGAGCGCTTTTAGTGCTGCCATATCCACCGTAGACCCTTTAAGCTCTAAACTATTAAATCGTGCGGGTTTAGGATAAAACTCATCATCCTTAAAATAACCCAACGCATTTTTTTCTGACCGCTTACTACCGTGTAAATAAATCACATTGTCTTCAGGATACTTCTTATTAATCGTTCTATGTAAATCTCTTACATGAGTTTGCAAGGTGGGCTGTAAAATAGTAAAGAAAGGATTGAATTCTTGTCGAGCAGAAGATGGTGAAACCGCGCTTACAAAATTGATTTCCTTTTGTTTAGAGTAATCCGCTAACTTTTGCAAATCTCTTACACTTGCATTTCCGATAATTAAATCCATAGAATCTAATCGGTCAGAAGCAATCACATTTTTAATGTTCATATATTTCGAACGACTATCAAAAACGTGAATATCGAAATGGTATCCTTTTTTTCTTAGCGTATCTGCTGCAATCTCAACACCTTGATAAAAATCAATTCCCGGTTTCATAAACTTTGGAATGCGCGTGGCATATTTTTTCAAATCAACAGAATCTAAAAACATCGGTGTAAATACCGCGATGTTATATTTCAATTTCTTTTTTTCTTTTGGATACCGGTAATATTTGCTCCAATCTGAGCGCTCTACGTTTTTTCTGGATTTAATAAAATTTTGCGTTGAGCTACTTTTTACTTCATCTACCGGTAGTGTTACTCCTTGAGCGAAACCAGTAGCACAAAAGCCAACAGTGAACCAAACGAGCATTAAAAAATGTTTCATAATACGAAGGGCAAAAATATAGATATTCTTGTATGCAATGCAATAATCTTCATTTTTATCTTTTTATTAATTAAAAGAGGGTTTCATACCTTTGAAACATGCGATTTGCCGACAGTTGGAGCTTAATTAAACAATCGATTCGAGGCAATCGATTGCGCTCCAATTTAACCATCTCAATAATAACTATTGGAATTTTTGCTCTAATTAGCATAATCACCATAATTCAAATTTTAGAAAACAATATTGTAAGCAGTTTCAGCGCAATGGGTACTAATACCTTTACTATCCAATCTCAAGCTTTAAAAAGAGGAGGAACTAACAATCGTAAAAAACTATCCAACCGCAATCCAAGTATTTCCTATTACCAAGCACAACAATTCAAAAAGAACTATTCATACCCGGCTAAAGTCAGCATGAACGTTCTGGCTACAAATAGTGCGGTTGTCAAAACGAATCAAGGTCAATCTAATCCGAATATAAAAGTAATGGCTGTGGACCCTGCCTATCTTCCAATGTCCGGAACCGCTCTCGTGGCTGGTCGAAACTTTACAGCCCAGGATGCCAACCGAGGAAAAAATATTTGTTACGTAGGCAATAAAATTGCCAATAAATATTTTGAATCCGCTAGAAAAGCAATCAGCAAAAAACTGCGGGTAAACGACAAGCCCTATCAAATTATTGGCGTTCTAGAAGAAACGGGATCAACCTTTGTGGACCGAACGGACAATCAAGTTTTTATTCCGATACATGCCGCAAGACAACATTTTGCTTTAACGGATAAATCTTTTATGCTCAGCGTGAAAGTTAAGGATATCAAACAATTGAACTTGGCGCAAGATGCGGCTATAGGTCAAATGCGGATTATTAAAAAGCTAAAACTAAACGAGGCTGAAAATTTTTCTTTAATCAGTAGTGAAAGCCTAGCTAATATGTTATTGGATAATATCCGAATAATTACTATAACTGCTGCAGCCATCGGCTTCATCACGCTGTTGGGTGCAGCTATTGGGTTAATGAATATCATGTTAGTGGCTGTTGCAGAACGCACCAGAGAGATAGGCGTTTCTAAAGCAATAGGTGCTGACAATGAAACCATTAAAAGACAGTTTCTATATGAGGCAATCTTTATCAGTTTAAAAGGAGGCATACTAGGAATGTTTCTTGGAATTTTATCAGGCAACCTCTTCTCTATCTTTTTTGACAGCCCGTTTATCATCCCGTGGAAATGGGTCTTTCTGGGATTAGGAACCTGCTTTCTTGTCGGTTTATTATCCGGTGTTTATCCTGCCATAAAAGCCTCCCGTTTGAATCCTATAAATGCCTTGCGATATGAGTAAAGCAGTCGAATTTTAAAAAAATGTAATTATCAAGCCCATGCGCCAAGCTTTAAACCAAAAGAACGATACTTGCAAAAAATTGTATTAAAATGGATATAGACAAAATAATAAAACAAGTAACTGGCATGGCCATTGAATATGCGCCAAAAGTTCTGATGGCAATTGTGACCCTCATAATTGGCTTATGGCTTATCAAAAAAATAATGAAATGGGCGGCACCCCAAATTGAGAAAAGCACTAAGGACGAAACGCTCGCTGGTTTTCTTAGTTCTATACTCGGTGCAATACTTAAAGTAATGTTGTTATTATCAGTGGCTTCCATGTTTGGAGTAGATACTACATCTTTCATTGCCATATTTGGTGCATTGATGGTCGGTATTGGTATGGCCTTAAATGGTAGCATTGGTCACATAGCTAGTGGTGTTATGCTTATGATTTTCAAGCCTTTTGTCAAAGGTGACTTAGTAAAAATTGGTGGTGGTCAAACTACTGGAACAGTAGATAATATTAATGCTTTCAATACTGTATTGGCTACTTTAGACAATAAGCGAGTTATAATAGCCAATGGTAATGTTACTAGTAATGATATTACAAATATTTCTGGTCAAGGCATTGTGGGAGTAGAATTAACTTATGGTATTGCATATAGCGCTGATATTGACAAAGCACGAAAAGTTATTTTAGAAGTTGGCGCATCTTGTCCGCATGTAATTAAGGACCCAGCCCAAGGGGTTGTGGTTGCTAATTTGGGTGATAGCTCAGTAGATTTGGCAACACGTCCGTTCTGTAATAGTGAACACTATTGGGATGTAATGTTCTATATGCAAGAAAATGTGAAGAAAGCATTTGACCGAGAAGGAATCAATATTCCATTCCCGAATATGGAAGTTCATATGGTAGGTCAGAACTAAAAACAACAAACTTTTAAAAAAAATAAGGCACTCATTATGGAATGAGTGCCTTTCTTACATCATAATAGCAGATGTATAAAAAGATTATTCCCCTGCTTTTCTTTTCCTTGCCGTTTATAGCCAAAAGCCAAACACCCAACTTTGATCATTTTGTCCGCGATCGTTACGTTCCATGTAATGACGTTTCTATGAGTGCGGGTGAAATTCTAACGCAATTTTACGATGAGCAAAAAGAGGATAGCATTAGACTTTTCATGCAATACTGGGACAAAAAGTGTCAAGAGAACAGAAACATTTTTGCAATTCAAACTTGTTTAGCCATCAAAAACGAACGCTTTAATAATGCGGATATCGATTCTACCTTTTTTCAAAAACTAGTCCTTCATCAAAATAGAAGATATTATCAACATTATCCATCATGGAGATTTGGTATTAGTCAAAATCACCTCCTGGACAGTTTGATAAAAAAAATTATCAATGACAATTCGAGAAATAATTTATCACCTGATGAAAAATACCTTTTGATCTATTTCGCATCAGACGATATTGGCCTGAAAGACTTAGAAAAATCTAAATATAGTAACACGAAGCTTTCAAAATTATATCAAACCGAAATGGACCGAGTAGAAAGAAAAATGGAAGCTCGCTTTGGATTTACCTTCGGAATTATTGCTCCGCAAGGAGATATGGCGGTCATCGATGTCAAACCAAGTCTTAGAATATTTTTAGGCAGAAGGTTGCGGCGTCATCATTGGAATGGAACGATAGGTGTTGATTTTGGCGCTCACGCTGATAGTATATTAGTTAGCTATAATGATGATATTGTCACTTCTAAGGATTTCACTCAAGTGTATTTCGGGGCAGAATATAATTATGATTTTATTCAGAAAAACAGAATGGCCGTTCACTGGCTCGGTGGCATTGGGTTTAATCAAATGTCCACCCTTTTCGCAGATAATGATTACGGCGAAGATGCGGTTATTAAAAGAAGCTTAAACTTGAATACAGGGCTTGGGTTCGAATACAAAAAGAACAATGGCGTGTACGGATTACAATGCCGATATAATTTTGTGAATTACAAAAGAAATACAGGCGAGACCAGCTTGGCCGGAAACTTTGTAGAAATACGTTTGGTTGTTGGGTTTAGAGCACCGCATCAGCGCATGAGATAAATCCTGTTTACTAAACTATATTTTAATTCGTATCTTTCCAATACATGAAACTTCCCCTAATCACTTTTTCATACTTAACTATTCTAACTTCTTGTGGCATGTCATCGGGTGACGGCGGTGTAATTATTGACAAACACACCGGTGAACGATTAAAAAATGTGTTGGTTGAGTTTGAAGCTAATAACGGGGACACAAGGAATGCCAAATCGGATACCAAAGGTTATTATAACGTATTTCAATATAGAGGTTGTGGAATTAAGAAATGTCCAGAAACTTGGACTATCACATTCTCAATGGATAGTTTTAAAACACAAATTATAGATCAAACGTATAGTTCGAAAGAAACGACTACACTTCTTAGTTCCGAATTTAAGGACACTGTAGTTGTAGAATTGGAGCGCAATTAGAATTTTATTTAATTCCATTCATAGTTCTGCTCGAACGGTTATCTTTACGCTCTTATGCGATATACACCTATAAATCCAAAACTATTCACGACAAACCGTAGCCGCTTCATTAAAAAAATGAAAAAAAATAGCCTAGCTATTTTTCAGGCACATCCTGCCATACCCGAAAACGGAGACGCACAAGGATATTACAAACCAAATAGTGATGTGGTGTGGTTAAGCGGTATCGTTCAGGAAAAATCAATGGTGATTTTATATCCTGACAATATTGATAAAACATATCGTGAAGTATTAGTGATTTTGCGCCCCAATGCACATCTTGAAAAGTGGGAAGGAAAAAAACTAACGAAAGAAAAAGCAACTGAAATTTCAGGTATTAAAACCGTAATATTTTTAGACCAACTGGATGCTATGCTTCAATCATGGATGCACCATTGCGAGCACGTGTATTTAGACACGAATGAAAATGACAGACTAAGTAATGAAGTGGTGCGTTTGGATTTGTTATATGTAAAAAAAATACAAGCACGCTATCCATTACACAACTATGAGCGTGCTGCGCTGATCACAAAAGAGCTTCGTGCTATTAAAACGAAATATGAAATTGATGTCATGCAACAAGCAGTTGACATAACGCACAAAGCCTTTTTACGTGTTTGTAAATTCTTGAAGCCTGGCGTTTGGGAGCATGAAATAGAAGCAGAAATCACGCATGAGTTTATGCGAAACAGAGCAACGCGTCATGCTTATGGTTGTATTCTAGCCTGCGGAGACCGAGCGCGTTATTTGCATTACGTAGATAATAATCAAGAATGCAAAAAAGGCGAATTGATATTAATGGATTTTGGTGCAGAATACGGAAATTACTGTAGTGATTTATCTCGTACAATACCAGTAAGTGGCAAATTCACAAAGCGACAAAAAGAAGTTTATGATGCTTGTCTTGCTGTACATAAATATGCAAACAAAGTAATGCGCCCAGGAAAAACTTGGTTGCAGATTACCGCACTGGCAGAAAAAGAAATGGAAAAACAATTGATTAAAATTGGACTTTTAAAGAAAAGCGATGTAAAAAATCAAGACCCAGCCAATCCATTATTAAAAAAATATTTCTACCACGGCTTAGGACATCACATTGGGTTAGATGTTCATGATATCGGCACCCGAAATGAAAAAATTAAAGAAGGCATGGTATTTACCATTGAACCCGGAATTTATATTGAAGAAGAGCAAATGGGCATTCGAATTGAGAATGATTATGTCAT
Organism: uncultured Chitinophagaceae bacterium; assembly: GCA_964389575.1. GTDB lineage: Bacteria > Bacteroidota > Bacteroidia > Chitinophagales > Chitinophagaceae > JAGNRR01. The sequence goes on along the minus strand of CAYMFF010000043.1, from coordinate 11,757 downwards.
TGGAAAAACTAAGAATAGAGATTTATTTAAAGGCATTCCGATAACGACTGCGGAGATTGAAGCTGTAATGAAAAGTAAGTAGCGGGTATTGAGTAATGAGTATCGAGTTTTTCAAGTATGCATCACTTTAAGAAATTAACTGTTTGGCAAAAGTCAATAGAATTGGTAGCAGATATTTATAAACTTCTAGCAAATTTTCCTGTTGAAGAACTATATGGATTATCATCGCAGATGAAAAGGTGTGCCAATTCAATACCATCTAATATTTCTGAAGGATCTGGTCGAAACTCAAAGAAAGAATTTAAATATTTTCTTTCAATTTCAAAAGGCTCATTAAACGAACTACAGACGCAACTTATCATTTCGGAAAAACTAACACTAATAAAAAATCAAGATTTAATAAAACTGGAAGAAAAAATAGATGAAATTGGAAGAATGTTGACAGGACTCAGAAAATCATTAGACTCTAAATAATCTAACTACTTATTACCCACTACTCAATACTACCATTAAATGAAACATTTACCGAATGCACTGACACTTGCCAATCTTTTCTGTGGATGCATAGCAATAGTATTTGCGTTGCATTGGCAACCATTTTTAAGAGAATTAAATGGTCAAGATTTTTGGATTCCAGGTACCAGTCAAGTGTATCTGTCAGGATTTTTTATTCTATTAGCAGCAGTGTTTGATTTATTTGATGGAGCCGTAGCCCGCTGGTTAGATGAGCATTCAGCCATTGGCAAAGACTTAGACAGCCTTGCCGATTTAGTAAGTTTTGGAGTAGCGCCTAGTATGATTCTCATGAAGTTGTTATGGGTGGCATTTATGCAACACAAAGGTGCTGTGGATATTCCTATGTGGGTAGTAACACCTGCTTTTTTAGTAGCTTGTTTTGCCGCCTTACGATTAGCAAAATTTAATAATGCGGAGTCCACAACTGCTTATTTTGAAGGAGTTCCCACTCCTGCTGTAGGCCTTATGATTGCCTCTTTCCCACTTATCTATTTCTACGACCCAATGGGTATCGCTAATATCATGAGTAATGAGTGGGTGCTTTATCTAATAATAATATTAGTAAGTTGGCTAATGAATTGCAAGTTTAAATTTTTCACCCTAAAAGGGTTAATGAAAGGTTCGTTTAAAGAAAATATTCTTCCTCTAGCTTGGGTATTTCTAAGTTTAGCTTCACTGGTTATATTCAAATCGCTTGGAGTGCCTATCGCCTTTTTGTTATACGTCGCTTTTTCTTTTGCCATGCAAAAGAAGTTAACTACCTGATTTCTGAGTTTTCAATAAAAAAATAATTAGAATTATTTCCCTCGCCCAAACATAGGCACGCGGTTTTCATTTCCGGCTACTAAACGACCAATATTTTTGTGGTGAGAAAGAACCACCAAGACCGCTGCCGAAATAGCAAAAATCTTATAAAGCATCACAGGCTCACGGAATATAAAAAGCAATAGAATAGGAAAAGCCACACTGGCAGCAATAGAACTGAGCGAAACATAGCGGGTAGTAAATAACATAACTACAAAAACAGCAACCAAGCATAAAGCCACTGTTGGCTGAATAGCTAATATCATCCCGAATAAAGTCGCAATACCTTTTCCTCCTTTAAAATTAGCCCAGATAGGAAATATGTGACCAAGCACAGCGGTTATTCCAAGACCGATTTGCATATTCGTTAAAGCCGCATTGCTCATTTCACCAGCCATAATTAAATATGCCAAATCAACAGCCACAAAACCTTTGAGAAAATCAAAAAGAAAAACGAAGCTTCCGGCTTTTACACCCAGCACTCTAAAAGTATTAGTTGCTCCAGCATTTCCGCTACCAAAATCTCTAATGTCAATATTAAAGAAATAGCGACTTACCCAAACTGAAGTAGGAATACTACCAATTAAATAAGCCATGATGAAAAGTAAAATTACTTGCATAGATTTCTATTCGTCCAATAGACTACAAAGATACTGACCTAGAGATACTTGCCGAGTCTTATTTGTGATGAATATGTAAACAAAGCCACTCTCCTTTCGCAAATAACTCATTATCAACATGATACAATGATAAAATATCTAATATATCGGACTGATTTTGCTTCATAATCCCGCTAATTAACATATGTCCTTGAGGACGTAATTTTTGAATCAGGATTTCCATACTATCACGAAGTACATTGAGATTTATATTAGCTAAAATGCAATCAAAACTATTTTCTTTGATAACACCGATCTCGCCCAATAGAATCTCAATCCGTTCGCAATTATTACGGACTACATTTTCTTGAGCATTTTCAAAACTCCATGGATCGATATCATTGGCAATAATTTTAGCGGCTCCCAATTGCTCAGCATAAATCGACAACACGCCAGTACCGGTTCCGTAATCAAAAACTGTTTTATTAGTCAAGTCAATTTTTGACATCTGTTCTAGCATAAGTTGCGTGGTTGCATGATGCCCGGTACCAAAACTCATTTTTGGCGTTACAATGATTTCGTTTTTAACTGCTGGAATAGGCTTATGAAAATCCGCGCGTACCGCTACCAAATCTCCTAAAATAATTGGCTCAAAATCACGCTCCCATTTTTCATTCCAGTTAATTTCTTCGAGTACCTCGGTTACATATTCGTAATCTTCAAACCAATTAAAATAATGTACATCCACCTGTTCTACATCACCATAGGCCAATAGACTATCTTCTTTTTGTTCAAAACCATACCACTCATTGCCTTCAGATAAACGAGCAATTATTATTTCTTGCGCTGGTTCGTCCACATTAAGAAAAGTAACCTTAAAGAATTCCATTTTGTAAATATAGAACGCAAGGAGGTTTACCTTTGCGCTTATGTTTAATAGATATCTCACCTATTATAAAACGTCTGTTCAGATATTAATTTTCTTCTTATTAATCATTCTGAGTTTCGCATTTGCCTTTTTGGTGGATATTCTATTAGTGCCCGTTTTAACCGAAGGTTTGAGTTATGAAGAATTCTCAAAAACCGAAAATTACTTAGTTCCCGAATACGTTAGTGCTCATCGAATTATTCAATTTTTGACGCAAGTTTTAGTATTCATTTTACCCGCTTTATTGTTCGCTTATTTAGCTTTTGACAAACCTGCGCAATACTTAAAATTAAAAACCGAACTAAATTGGAAACACCTATTGGCTGGATTGCTCATAATGGGCTTGTCCATTCCCTTTATTGGTCTGCTTGAACATTTTAATAAAATGATACCCATCACAGCAGGAATGGAGTATATAGAATACACAGCCAAACTGGTAACGGAGGCTTTTTTAAATACCGAAAGTCCGAGCGCTATTGCATTGAATGTAGTCATTTTTGTGGTGGCAGCTGCCATTGGCGAAGAGTTACTGTTCAGAGGTGTGTTTCAAAATGTTTTATTAAGTAGTAATACATTTAAGTCAAAACCTTTTATCGCTATCGCTATCGCTGCTTTGTTCTTTAGTTTGTTTCATGGTCAAATGTCCGGAGTTATACCTAGGTTTTATGCTGGATTTATTATTGGCGTCGCCTATTATTTTAGTAATACTATCTGGGTGCCTATCGCCATGCATGCACTAAATAATGGTATGGTACTATTAGCATTTTATGTAAGTAAGGCAAACTATGATGATGCTATTGGCACCTTAGATTATAAAGACCTTTTAGAAATTGTTCCACTAACCCTTATTAGTTTATTTTTATTGTACAAATTTTATCAGAAAAGAAAGGAATATATAATAGACAAAGTACCGATTGATTCTGATGAAACTAACTTTTTAGCGAATTTTTAAAACCAAACTATGAGTAATAATATTGATTGGATTTGTGTTCATAAAACAACTGTGGACTTTGAAGCAGAAGCCATTAAAGGAAATTTAGAAACACAAGGAATACCTACCATCATCTTGAATAAAAAAGATTCTTCGTATCAAAACTTTGGTTACATAGAAATCCATGTAGATAAAACCCGAGAGCAAGAAGCATTAGCTTTTATTAATAACAACTACGAGAATAATTAATGGGATTAGATAAAAAAAAGTTCGCTACCCGCGCCACCAGTGCCATCCTGTTTGTTTTGGTTATGTTGGGTGCAATCATATATAACCATTGGAGTTTTTTGATACTGTTTGCTGTGGTCCAATTCATTGCTCTCAAAGAGTACGCTTACTTACTAGAGAAAATCTACAACACCGAATTTAAAGTCATTGATAAGTTTGCTTATTTAATTGGTGGTTTGTGCGCCTATGCTTTTTTATCCTTGATTCCGCTCAAAGAATGTGCATTCACATACAGCTTATTTCAGATGCCTCCTTTGTTTTACTTTTTAGGATTGTTTTTGGGAATGAGTATTGTTTTACTAGTATCCAAACACCGAAAGGCCAAAATGTTGATTACGGGTATTGGATACATTGCTCTACCATTGGCTTTATTGCATCATTTACGTTTACAGTCTCTAATGATTCCGTTATTCCTAATTTTCTGTATTTGGATAAATGATACGATGGCATATGTGGGCGGTTCTTTCTTTGGAAAAACACCCTTAGCACCAAAAATTTCTCCGAACAAAACACGCGAAGGCACGGCTATCGGTATCTTGTTTAGTTTAGTATTTGCTATTATCTGGAGTACTCAGTTTAAACAATTTGAGTTAATCGATTTTATGGTCTTGTCACTTATAGGAAGTGCACTAGGAACTAAGGGAGACTTAGTAGAATCACAAATAAAACGTTGGGCTGGCGTGAAAGACTCTGGCCAAATAATGCCCGGACACGGAGGCGCAATGGACCGTTTTGATTCTATCATTTTTGCAAGTTCTTTTGCTTTTCTATATGCCTTTTTCTTTATGGACTGTGTTTCTTGGGAATTCTTTTAAGCCTCAGCTAAAAACAGAACGATAAACAAATACTAATAATTTTTGAATGTGATGTTTTTCTGATACTTTTACCGACCGACTCACCAGAAAATAAAGTATGTATATTCACAAAGAAGGAAAAAACTATGTTGCTATTGGCATTGTAATGTTCGGTGCTATTAATCTAATCAACTATTTTTTACTCGCTCATTTATGGTGGCTATTCTACCCTATTTTATTCCTAACTTTTTTATTGTTGGTTTGGGTATTTTGGTTTTTTCGAATTCCAGAAAGAAACGCTACAGTTGGAGATAATCTTATAATGTCGCCTTGCGATGGCAAAGTGGTAGTAATAGAAGAAGTAGAAGAGCCCGAGTATTTTAAAGATCGAAGAATTCAAGTTTCTATTTTCATGTCACCGTTGAATGTGCATGTAAATAGATATCCGATGGATGGCACGGTAGATTATGTGAAATATCATCCCGGAAAATACTTGGTAGCCTGGCATCCTAAATCTTCTACCGAAAACGAACGAAGTACCATTGTAGTAAGTAATCCGAAAACCAGTTTGCTGATACGGCAGATTGCCGGTGCAGTAGCTAGACGAATTGTTACCTATTCGAAAAAAGGCGATAAAGCCCAGCAAAATGCAGAACTCGGTTTTATTAAGTTTGGCTCGCGTGTAGACGTTTATTTCCCATTAGGTACAGAAATTACAGCCAAAATAGACGACGTAGTTAAAGGCCAAGAAAGCATAATCGCAAAAATAAATTCGTAATGCAACGCTGTAGCTTTCATGACTATGATATCCGCAGTGGTGTAAAGCACAAACGAAAAATGGCACTACTCGTAAAAGAAATTTTACGAAAGAAAAAAAATGACTATAATGTCAATTACATTTTTTGCTCCGATGAATATCTGCTAAGCATCAACAAAACATATCTCAAACATAAAACGCTAACTGATATTATTACTTTCGATTTATCAGAGGAAGACAAAGACCTATTAATTGCTGATATTTATATCAGCTTAGAAAGAGTAGAAGATAATGCCCAACAGCTTTCTAATCCATTTACTGAAGAATTACTACGTGTTATAATTCATGGTGTATTGCATTTATTAGGTTACAAGGACAAAACAGCCAAGCAAAAGACTGTTATGCGCAGAATGGAAACTCGTTGGATTAACTATTATATCAAGAATATTTTGCCCTTATAATTTTTTATAGCCTTGCTAAAAAATTACCTTTAGCTCTTAATATTTATATGTCTTTTAATAATAACTACGTAGCCATTATGGCCGGAGGAATAGGTAGTCGTTTTTGGCCAATTAGCCGAAATAGTTACCCCAAGCAATTCTTGGATATCTTAGGAACGGGCAAATCACTGATTCAATGGACTTATGAACGGTTTAAGAATATTTGTCCACCAGAAAATATTTATATCATCACCAACGGCGATTACATTCCAACGCTTCGTGAACAGTTACCAGAATTGAGTTTGGATAATATAATATCAGAACCATCTCGAAAAAACACAGCGCCTTGTGCGGCTTACTTCGCTCACAAGCTACATGCTAAAAATCCGGATGCAAATATTATAATGTCACCAGCGGATCATTTGATTTTTGATGAAAGAAAATTTGAACGAGATATTCTTGATGCGCTAGACTACGTTAGCAAGAATGATAACTTAGTCACTTTGGGTATCAAACCAACTCGTCCTGATACTGGATATGGTTATATACAATTTGATACGAATAGTAAAACAGACGGTTTATATAAAGTAAAAACCTTTACAGAAAAACCAAATCTTGAGCTGGCAGAAACATTTATTCGTAGTGGCGATTTCCTTTGGAATGCTGGAATTTTTGTTTGGAACGTTAACACGATTCTTGAGGCGTATGCCAACCACTTGCCAGAGCTCAATGACATTTTCAAGCAAGTTAACAGCTATAATACGGACGAGGAAAAAGAGGATATCATAAAAGCTTATCCGCAGTGCACTAATATTTCCTTAGACTATGGCATTATGGAAAAAGCTAAAAACGTACATGTAATACCGTCCTATTTTGGATGGTCTGACTTGGGTACTTGGAACAGTGCGTACGAAAATTCGGATAAAGACTATTTAGGAAATGCAGTTTACGGTGATGATGTAATGATCATTGATGCATCGCAATGCATGGTCAAAAGTCCAGATGGCAAATTAGTACTGATACAAGGTCTCGAAAATTTCATTGTTGTAGATACGGAAGACGTGCTTCTTATTTGCGAACGAAACAGAGAACAACAGATTAAAGACTACGTGGCGGAAGTAAAACGAAACAAAGGGGATAAATTCCTTTAAGAACAATATGCAAAGTCTTACTATTTTCACGGAAATGAGCGCATTGGCGCAAGAGCACAATGCGGTCAATCTTTCTCAGGGTTTTCCTGATTTTGATTTAGACCCCAAACTCGGTGGTTATCTACAAGAAGGATTCCAACAAGGTTTTAATCAATATGCGCCTATGGCTGGTTTGCCATTGCTTAAAAACAATGTTGTTTCTAGACTAAAAGAGAAATACAAAACCACCCTTTCGGCAACAGATAATATTACGATTACGCCAGGCGCATCATACGGAATTTTTACGGCTTTGGCCAGTGTTGTGAGCACCGGAGATGAAGTGATTATCCTAGAACCTGCTTATGATAGTTATGCACCTAATATCATTGCTTTAGGCGCTAAGGTGGTGCGCGTTGGTCTGCACCCTACCACTTTTGACGTAGATTGGCAAAAGGTATCTGACAGCATTACACCAAAGACCAAAGCAATTATTATTAATACGCCACATAACCCTTCGGGTCATGTTTGGTCTGCTACTGATTATGAACAATTAAAAAATGTTGTTCGTGATACTGAAATCACGATAATATCAGATGAGGTTTATGATCATCTAACTTTTGATGGCCTATCACATTATAGCCTAATGCAAGATGAAGAACTTTTTCCTCGTTCATACGTTGTGTTTTCCTTTGGAAAAGTATTGCAAGTGACAGGTTGGAAAATAGGATTTGTAGTAGCTCCGAAGCGACTGAATACATTATTTCAAAATGAGCATCAGTATATCGGATTCTCCGTTAATTCTATTACTCAATATGCCATTGCTAAATTTTTACAAGATGACCATGGTCTAGATAAATTAGGAGAAGCATTTCAGGCAAAACGAGATCTTATGCTTCATGAATTTAAGGACCTACCTTTTCAAGTTCCTTTCAAAAGTATGGGAAGTTACTTTCAGGTATTTAGTTTTGAAGGCCTAAGTGATTTGTCAGACCGAGCCTTTGCTAACGAGCTGACCATAAAAGCTCAAGTAGCCTCTATTCCATTAAGTCCATTTTACGAAGGCGAGAAGGATACTCAAATGCTTCGTTTTTGTTTTGCCAAAAATGATGATACCATTCGGTCAGCTGCTGAGAAATTAGCTTCTTATTTCGCATAAAAAAACGCTTCTAACAATTAAGTTAGAAGCGCTTCGTTTCTTAGGAGTTTCAATTACTTGTTTACTCTTGTGCTAAGGTCTTTACCCGCTTTAAATTTAGCTACTGTTTTAGCTTTAATTTGGATTTCTTTACCCGTTTGTGGGTTACGACCCATACGCGCTGCTCTCTTAGAAGTAGAGAAAGTTCCAAAACCTACTAACGTTACTTTATCACCTTTTTTAAGTGTTTTAGTTACTGATTCACAGAAAGCGTCTAATGCTGCTCCTGCTTGAGATTTTGTACAATCAGCAGCTGATGCCATTGCGTCGATTAATTCTGATTTGTTCATAATGAATAATATTTATAATTTTTAACTGATACGAAAGTAAGACTTAAAAACAATAATCTGATACTTTATTTTGGCTGAAATGCAGTGTAGCAAAGGATTTGCACAAATTATGCACAGCGATGTTTTAGCTTAATTTTCGCAAAATTGTTCTAAAGGCCACGAATTTATCTCCAAATTTTTCAATTCCTTCTTCTCTTAATTTGGGTGCAAATTCATCAACATATCGCTGATAATCTTCCTGACTTTTTGCGAAATACTGAACCACAAATGTTCTATCCTCATCCGTTTTAGGCTCCAATAATTCAAAAAAGGAATAAGATTCAAAACAACCGGTCTGTATCACTTCTGGCATGTGAATTTCAATCCATTCTAACCATGCGTTGATGATGCTATTATCAACCTTAACCGTTACATTATATACTATCATGGGGTATAATTAATTTAATTCGATAAAGATAGGACAATGGTCAGAATGCATAGCATCTGCCAAGATACCTGCATCTTCAATTCGGCCTTGCAAATCTGCTGTAACGCTTATATAGTCTATCCTCCAGCCTTTATTATTAGCTCGAGCATTCGCACGATAACTCCACCAACTATACTGATGAGGATGTGGATTTTTTAATCGAAACGTGTCGTGAAACCCAGCATTAAAGAAGTCATCCATCCATTCTCTTTCTTCCGGCAGAAAACCACTACTTTTTTTATTCCGTACCGGGTCATGAATATCAATAGGTCGGTGACAAATATTATAATCACCTACAATAATCAGGTTCTTATGCTTCTTTTTTTGTGCTTTTGCAAAGTCAATATAATCACCTAAAAAATCCATTTTATAAGCCTGCCTTTCATCGCCGCTACTTCCTGAAGGAAAATAGGTATTAATGAGTTTAAAGTCGTTGGTTTCAGCTTGAATCGTTCTACCCTCGAAGTCAGCCTGCTCGAGGTTCATACCTTTCGTCAACTTTTTAGGTTCTTGTCTAGAAATAATGCCAACACCGCTATATCCCTTTTTTTGAGCAGAAAACCATTCACAATGGTAGCCTAGTTGCTCAAATTCTTCGGTAGGAATATCCTCTTCGTTTGCTTTTAATTCTTGAAAACAATAAATATCTCCATCATCTTCTGCCATCCAATCCAGCAAGCCCTTTCGAATAGCCGCTCTTATACCATTTACATTATAGGATACAATTCTCATAAGATTGCTAAAATAAAGAAACTCCCACGCTTTCGCGTGGGAGCTTTTATTATTATTTTCTTTAAAATTATTTTTTAGTAATTCGCTGTACACCAATTACCTTACCTAATTCATTTTTGAATTGTAGAATATAAATTCCTTTTGGCAAAGCCTGCAACGACATTTGATAAACATTGCTACTTGAATTAGAAATATTAATACGTTGTATTTGTCTTCCTATGATATTTCCAAGCTGAACAGTTTTCACATTTTTATCAACCACATTTAAATTAATATAGTTGTTCGCTGGATTTGGATATACATTCACTAGCTCTCTTACTGTATTTTTAACTGAAGTTGGCCATACAGCACCACACAAGCTTTTGTCCGTTGCACTAGTATGCACGATAGTTACGACTCTATTAGCGGATCCGTTCACCTCGTCGATTTCAACTTCGATTTGAGAACAACCTGTAATTGCTCCTGAAAGTCTTTTCATATCAACAAAAATATCTTGGGAAGAATTAGCCGGGAAACTTGATGTCGTCCAACCAGCTGCACTTTCAAAAGGAACACAAGTTACCCAGTCACAAAGACCGTTACTTTGCCAAGTTCCTGGATCAGGAAGGTAAAACCCTTTAACTCTCCAACGCACGTCTACAGCTGTGCTGTAAGCACTGCTCAAACTAATTTTTGCTTTTTGACCTACACCATCATCAACTAAGCTGTAATAAGCCGTATCAGCTGTAGCATTGAATGATATTTGGGCTTTAGCGCAAAGGCTAAAAATCATTATTGGCAATATAGCGAGTATAATCTTTTTCATTCTATTAGTATTTGACTGCAAATTAAGATTTTCTTATGAATTGCAATGTTAAAAATGTTAATTATTGCAATAAAATGACAAATTAAAAATTACTCCTTTAAAAATTTTGAAGTCGCTAAAACTGAGCCGTCTTTGCCCTTAAGAGATAGAATATACATTCCAATTCGTAAATCTTGGGTAGATAGGCTTCCTTTGGAATCAAAAATAGGCGCTGAGCTAACTCTTTTCCCTAAAATTGTTGAAACCTCAACAAAGCTTGATGTACTATTTGAAGATACGATTTGTAAAAAATCCTTGCAAGGATTCGGGTATACTTGCATTCTATTATTTTTTTCTTTAACAACGACACTCAAAGGATTACAAATAGAAACGTTAGAGTAACTAGTAAGAATAATATTGGTAACATTAGTGTTAGAAATACCTTGTTCACGATATTCTACTTGAACAATAGCGCAACCATCCCCAACTCCAATATTTCGTTTGGCATCAACGGTTACCTCATTTTTTGGCAATAAAGGTTGCCACTCAAGCTTATGCCATGCAGTATCGTGCAAAGGGTAACATCCAAACCAGTCACAAATTCCAGTGGTAACCCAATCATGAGGAATATCATAATCGATAACACGCCACTCAAAAAAAACTCCTGTATTATTCATAGCATTCAAAATTTGAAATCCTGTTTTTTGATCAATATTGTTATCCGGCAAGTTGACCAAAGTAGTATCGGCTAAATTGTAAGTTAACTGCGCACTAGAAATCAAGGGCGCAGAGATCAACAGTAGAAACAGGTAAATAAATGCTTTCTTCATGAAAAAATCAGTTTGGAACTGCCTTAAAATTAGCACTATTTATTTTTACCATTCTTTCCTTTCCATAAAAATCTTTTTTTATGGTTGCTTGCCAAGATTTTCCTTTTGCCAATTCACAAACCGCTTTTGCGTAATCTTCATGAATTTCAAAATATAAAACGCCATTTGCATTTAGGTTATTAGAAGCGACTTCTAAAATGGCTTTATAAAATTGAAGTGGTTTTTTTTCTTCTGTAAAAAGTGCAAGGTTTGGTTCGTGCGATCTTACTCTCT